>JBHIAT010000005.1:0-50212 GCA_046758705.1 Bipolaricaulia bacterium | reverse complement strand
CCACTATCCGGTGAATCCCGAGGTTCTCGATAGGGAATGATCTCCCGAAGAGTCCCAGGGGCAATGAGTCTTCAGTTTGTCAACCAAGGACTGGGGTTATTTGATTCGATCTGTACTTTGTGGAAAGTTTATGCTAAATTTGTAACAGGAACGAGTTAAGCGAAATTTCAGCCTATTTGAAACCAAGGAAAGGAGACATGGCACATGGCTGAGAAGAAGAAGAATCCAGCACAGACTGAAATCAGGAAAACGTTTGCTGAACGTGCTCTTAGGGGAAAGCTAAGCCATTCTGGCAAGTTCTTTCGAGGTGTCGTCCAGGAACTCTTTCCTACTTCACACATCTTGCTCTCCCAGATTAACCAAATATACGAACTAGACTTGGCTTACGGGGAGTACCACCACCTCTCCGACGATGAATTGGTTCAAAGAGGAGCATACTTCAGGAATGTCAATGGAACCCCCACTTATCACTTCCGTATCTGCATGAACACACCGGAGCAAGTGAATGCCAGCGCTCGACAGGAACGTAAAAACTTCTTTGTGGCCAATGTCTTTGCAGTAGGCTACGCCACTCATGGCCTATTCCCCTATCGTGGAAAATTCCATCCGCAAATGATCAAAGCGATCACGAATGTCATGGGCCTCAAGCCGGGAGATACCATATTAGACCCGATGGCCGGTTGTGGAACAACATCCATCGAGGCAAGCATCATGGGTATTAACTCAATCGCCTATGAGCTAAGTCCCTTTGCTTGCTTGATGACGCGGGCTAAGGTCGGCGTGCTGGAAATGGATTGCAGCAACTTTCCACGCTTACTCAAATACGCCGATGAAATCTATCAGCGATTTACCCCTCATGAAAAGCGGATGGTAGTGCATCGGACTTTATTTCAATCTGCAGATACAAAAGTAGAGGATGCTCTTGACTTGGCAAAAGCGTTCCCCAAGCTTTCGCCTCCGATGCGTGAGTTGCTGCTCCTATGCTACCTTGATGCTGTGGGCTATGCCGCTCGTCGCAAGGGGAAGAAGCCCCAGGACTTATTCCCGGATCTTCTTTCTCGCTATCTTGCAGCTGTTCACGCTTTCAATGAGACTCGTGAAGAACTAAGAATGGGGCTGGGACAAGCGCAGGTCATCGAGGGAGATGCTCGCCAGTTACAACTTTCCGATGAATCGGTGGATGGAGTGCTTTTTTCTCCACCCTACTCTTTTGCCATCGACTATGTAGAAAACGACCGACCTCAGCTTCAGTTTCTAGAAGTGGACATTGAGAACCTAAAGCAAAGTATGGTCGGCCTCAGAGGGAGCGGCAGCACTAAGCAGCAACTTATCAAATCGCGTGTGACCAATTACTTTGCAGACATGGAGGCCGTTATGAGGCAGTGCAAGCGCGTCCTTCGTCCTAGGTGTTATAGTGTCATTATTATTGGCTCGAACACTGGCCAGACGGGCGGTATCTCACTGGAGGACGGTCTCATCGAGATAGGAGCTAAGATTGGGATGCCACTGGAGTTTCAGATCATGCGACAGATCGAGGGGATCCGAAATACAATGCGCGATGAATTTCTGCTTTTCTTTCGGAAGCCAGAAACCTCGAATGTAGAGAGCGATGAGGGAGCTTGATGGGCATCCCACGTTACCCCTTTGAAGTCACGACTGAAGAACTAACAGCCAACATCGACTACTACGTGGATAGCTTTATCAACGACCTGCAATCCTTCTTTATGGTCATGCCGAAGGGAAGGGGATTTGTTGAATTCCCTCGCTTTCAGCAGGCTTATGAGGCCCTGAAGAATGGGACAGCGAACTTTGAGGATTTCTCAACAGAGTCAGTACTGGCTGTGCTCCATCAGGATCCGTTAGTCTTGGTAGTGCTCCGAACAATGCTCGGTTTTTCTCCCCCGGAATTTGCCTACATAACCGGCGTGACGACCGGTGTAGAAATTGGTCAATCTACTGCTCGTAGGCTCGATAAGCGTTCCAGAGAGGGACAGCCTCTTCTTGATCGAACCACTTCGAAAACACAACAACAGGTGGCAGCCCTTGTCCGTACAGCAGTGGAACTTATTAAGCAAGGAGCGCCTGCTGTGAGCGAGGGGGTGATCCACCGTCTTGACAAGGCAGATACAAGAGAGGGACTTGAGGGTATCAAGCAATTGGCTGAAGCAGGTATTCCTTATGCAATGCTGCTTTACGAACGTTTTCTAGGTCGTCCCTTTGCTACACACCGAGATGCTGTATCTGAAAAAGTAGGAGATATCATAGAAAACGCTGTAAAGGAGATGTTGGATTCCAGACACATTCCCTACCATAAAGCTGGTGTTGCCGAACGATTTGAGGATATGGACCAAGCTCCTGACTTCCTGGTACCTAACCAGTTTCGACCAACTGTGGTTCTTGAAGCTAAGTTGGCTGAAGATGACGGCACGGCCCGAGATAAAGTAACTCGCGTGCAGCATCTGGCAGAACTCAGGGATCAGCGGCTGCGAAGTGGTGGTTCGGCTTTTGAGGTGGTGGCTTGTGTGGATGGACGTGGCTTCGGTATCCGGCGAGAGGATGTCAAAAAGCTTCTTGTCGCTACTAAAGGCAAGCTTTTCAACCTCCAAACGAATGAGCGTATCATTGACAGCACCTTGCTTAAAGATTTTCAGAGGTAAACCCTTGTGCATAACCCCGCACATGGCCTCCCATACCCACGAGGCGCTCATGCGGATGGCGACCCACGCCGCCGAGGGCATCGTGGAGGTGCTCCGCGGCGAGCGGCCCCGCTATCCGGTGAATCCCGAGGTCTTCGATAGGGGTTGATCTCCCCCCCACAATGACGGCTTTTCACCCGAAGGGTAAAGGAGTTCCCATGACCCGCAACCACCATACATGAATACACGCATCACGCCTTACGTCGTCCACATACCGTTTGACGATCTGATACCCTATGAGATACTATAATCTCAACCTAGTGATGCCAAAGAACCACCTGTCAGAGTTCCCGCCCTTGACGAAAGTGGAATGTCATGAGTACTTATGACCTCTTTCTGAGTTACCACAGTCCTGATCGCAAATCGATCCAGACCGTTCGGCAGCTTCTGGAAGCCCGTGGGATTGCCACCTTTTTGGACCGTGAGAACCTGGTGGCGGGTCTGCCCTGGCCCCAGGCCCTGGAAGAAGCGCTGCGCAGCGCACGCGCCGTGGCTGTCTTCCTCGGCCCCCATGACCTAGGCCTCTGGCAAAAGCGGGAGATAGGGTTCGCCCTAGACCGCCAGGTGCAGGAGGAGAAGGCCGGGCGCGTTTTTCCTGTCATCCCCGTCCTACTCCCCGGTGCCGACCTCACCTCCGGTTTCCTGTTCCTTAACACCTGGGTGGATCTACACCAAGACCTCACCGACTCCGAGGCGTTGGATGCACTGGTGCGAGCCGTCCGGGGGAAGGAGGCAGTCCGGCCGGAAGAAGTGCGCGTGGCCCTGTGTCCCTATCGGGGTCTACGGGCCTTTGGTGAGGAGCACGCTGCCTTCTTCTTCGGGCAGGAGGAATTTTCCAAACGGTTGTTGAAGGCAACGCTGAATCGAAATCTGGTGGCGGTCGTCGGGCCCTCTGGCAGCGGCAAATCCTCCGTCGTGCAAGCGGGGTTATTACCTCTGCTGCGTCGTCAACGCCCGCCAGCAGCGACCTGGGATGCGGTTCTCTTCACTCCCGGAGATCGCCCCTTCCACCGCCTGGCCGCGGCCCTCATCTCGCTCCTGGAGCCGAGCCTGAACGAGACGGACCGCCTGACAGAGGCTCGGAAGTTGGGAAAGCGGCTAGCAAACGGAGAGACACTCCTGGAGGACGCCGTCGAGCGCCTCCTGGAGAAATCCGAGGGCACCGACCGACTGTTGCTGGTGGCGGATCAATTCGAGGAACTCTTCACCCTGACGCCGAAAACAGATCGCAAGTCCTTTGTGACAGCTCTGCTGAACGCTTTAGAGCGGGCACCGCTGTCCGTTCTGCTCACCCTGCGGGCTGACTTCTACGGTAACGCTCTCGCCTTAACACGAGATCTGAGCGACCGCCTGGAGGGGGGCGTGGTCAACCTGGGCTCTATGAAACGAGACGAACTGGAACGAGCCATCGTTGATCCTGCTCAAAAGGTAGGGCTGACCTTCGAGCCCGGGCTAGTGGACCGCATCCTTGACGATGTAGGAGATAACCCAGGCAACCTGCCTCTGTTGGAGTTTGCGCTGACGGAACTGTGGGCGCAGCGACAGGGCGGGATGTTGACCCACGCTGCTTACGAGGACATCGGGGAGGTAGCAGGGGCCATCGCCCAGCGGGCAGAGGCGGAATTTGCGAAATTCACGCCAGAGCAGCGGAAGGCTACTCGCCGCGTCTTTACCCGGCTGGTCCGTGTAGCACAGCCTGAAGAAGGGAGTGAAGACACCCGCAGGCGGGCCACGTTGGTCGAGCTCGGCGAAGAGGCCCGGTCGGTGATCAAGACCCTGGCTGACGCCCGGCTGCTAGTGACAGGGCGGGATGGTGTCACAGAGGAGGAGAAAGTCGGGGTCGCTCGCGAGGTCTTTGGCAAGGAAACGGTCGAGGTGGTTCATGAAGCCCTCGTCCGAGGATGGAAGCAGTTGCAGAGTTGGCTAGACGAAGACCGGGAGTTTCTTCTCTGGAGGCAACGGCTGCGAGCAGCCCTGACCGAGTGGGAGCGCACTGAGCGCGACGAGGGCGCCCTGTTACGCGGTGCCTCGCTGGCCGAAGCTGAGCGTTGGCTGACCGAGCGGCCCGACGACCTAAACCCGGATGAGCAAGGATATACCCAGGAGAGCCTTGCCCTGCGGAAGCAGGAGCGGGCAGCGCGAGAACGCCTACGGCGGCGCGTGATCTTAGGGCTTACCCTAGGTCTGCTGGCAGCTCTGATTTTGGGCGGGGTAGCTGGCCTGCAATGGCGACGCGCCGAAGAACAGCGCCGGATCGCTGAAGAGCAGCGTCAGGTGGCCGAGGAACAGTTGGCACGCCAGTTGGCGGCTCAGGCCGAGTTTGTGCGGGTCCAGCAAGCAGATTTGCTGCCGCGCAGCGTGCTCTTGGTCGTGGAGTCCCTGCGACGCGTTCCCACGTTGGAGGGTGACCAAGCCCTACGTCACAGCCTAGCGCTGCTCTCGCGTCCCGTGGCCCAGATGGCGCACGAAAGCTGGGTGTTTGCCGTAGCCTTCAGCCCCGACGGAAGCCAGCTAGCCACAGGGAGTGTGGACGGCACCGCCCGCGTGTGGGAGGCGGAGTCCGGCCGCCAGATCGCCCGCATGACTCACCAAGGCGGGGTGTCTGCCGTGGCCTTCAACTCTGACAGTCACTGGGTAACCTCAGCCAGCTGGGATGGCACCGTCCGCGTGTGGGAGGCGGAGTCCGGCCACGAGATCGCCCGCATGACTCACGATGGCCCGGTGGTAACTGTCACCTTCAGCCCCGACGGACGCTGGCTGGCCTCGGGAAGCAACGACAACACTGCCCAGGTGTGGGAGGCGGAAACCGGCCGCCAGATCGCCCGCATGCCCCACGATGGCCCGGTGAGGACTGTGGTCTTCAGCCCCGACGGACGCTGGCTAGCCTCGGGAAGCAGGGACGGCACTGCCCGCGTGTGGGAGGCGGAAACTGGGCGTGAACTTGCCCGCATGACCCACAATGGTGATGTCAATGCCGTGACCTTCAGCCCCAGCGGGCAGTGGATCGCCTCGGCCAGCGAGGATGGCACCGCCCGCGTGTGGGAGGCGGAAACCGGCCGCCAGATCGCCCGCATGCCCCACGATGGCCCAGTGTTGGAGGTAGCCTTCAGCCCCGGCGGGCAGTGGATCGCCTCGGCCAGCGAGGATGGCACCACCCGCGTGTGGGAGACGGAAACCGGCCGCCAGGTCGCCCGCATGACCCACGAAGGCCCGGTGAGTGCCGTAGCCTTCAGCCCCGACGGGCAGTGGATCGCCTCGGCCAGCGGGGATCGTACTGCCCGTGTGTGGGAGACGGAAACCGGCCGCCAGATCGCCCGCATGACGCATGAAGGCTTGGTGAGCGCCGTGACCTTCAGCCCCGACGGGCAGTGGATCGCCTCAGCCAGCGAGGATCGCACCGCCCGCGTGTGGGAGGCAACGGCCGGCCGCCACGTCGTCCGCACGATGCATGAAGGTAGGGTGTCTGTCATAGCCTTCAGCCCCGACGGACGCTGGCTGGCCTCGGGAGGCGATGACAACACTGCCCGTGTGTGGGAGGCAACGGCCGGCCGCCAGATCGCCCGCATGCCCCACGAAGACCCGGTGAATGCCGTGGCCTTCAGCCCCGACGGACGCTGGCTGGCCTCGGGAGGCGATGATAATACTGCCCACGTGTGGGAGGCAACGGTCGGCCGCCAGATCGCCCGCATGCCCCACGAAGACCCGGTGAATGCTGTGGCCTTCAGTCCCGACGGACGCTGGTTGGCCTCGGCGAGCGATGACGGCACTGCCCGTGTGTGGGAGACAGAATCCAGCCGCGAGATCGCTCGCATGACCCACAAAGACCGGGTAAATGCCGTGGTCTTTAGCCCCGACGGGCAGTGGATCGCCTCAGCGAGCAGAGACGGCACCGCCCACGTGTGGGAGGCGGAGTCCGGTCGCCAAGTCGCCCAGATGATGCATGAAAGCGAACGCCAGGTGGTGGCTGTGACCTTCAGCCCCGACGGACGCTGGCTAGCCTCGGCGAGCTGGGACGGCACCGCCCGCGTGTGGGAGGCGGAGTCCGGCCGCCAGATCGCCCGTATGATGCACGATGACCTGGTGTCTGCCGTAGCCTTCAGCCCCGACGGACGCCGGCTGGCCTCAGCAAGTTGGGACGGCACTGCCCGCGTGTGGGAGGCAACGACTGGCCGCGAGCTCGCCCGCATGATGCACGATGGCAGGGTGTCTGCCGTAACCTTCAGCCCCGACGGACGCCAGCTAGCCACAGGGAGTGTGGACGGCACCGCCCGCGTGTGGGAGGCAGAAACTGGGCGCGAGGTCGCCCGCATGTTCCACGATGGCCCGGTGAGCGCCGTAGCCTTCAGCCCCGACGGACGCCGGCTGGCCTCAGCAAGTTGGGACGGCACCGCCCGCGTGTGGCTGTGGCAGCCGGAAGACCTGATTGCCGAAGCCTGCTCCCGCCTGACACACAATCTCACACTGGACGAGTGGCAGCAGTATCTGGGCGATGAGCCGTATCGCAAGACCTGCCCGAATCTGCCAGAGCCAGAGGAAGGAGGAATACCATGACTTACGAACCTAAACCGATTGACACCTCGGGCATGAAGTTGCCCAAGGGACTTCGCAAACTCACCGAGTTGCTGGCCGAAAATAACCATGACCTCTGGGCTCAGCAGCGCATTGCCGCAGGCTGGACCTATGGACCTCAGCAGGATGACGCGAACAAGAAGCATCCCGACCTGTTGCCCTACGCGCAGCTCTCCGAGTCCGAGAAGGAATACGATCGCATAACAGCGATGGAAGTGTTGAAGACGATCATTGCTCTGGGGTATCGGATTGAGAGCCCGTCTCGGAGATCTTCATCCGCTTCTGGCTCTTCTTATGAAGCCGTTACAGAAGCGCTGGAACGACTGAAGGGCCCTGACAAATTGGACCTGACAGATCTCCTATCGATTTGGGCACCGATATCATCGGGGCATTGGGCCGGTTCCTCTGAGCTCTACGAAGTGCTGGGCAACCGGATCCTGAAGGCGGGCGAACCTTTGTTGGCTTATGACATTATCGCTACGGGCTTGAAGCACTGGCCCAAAAACGTGCGCCTGAGGCAACTTAAGGGATTGGCGCTCGCCCGCAGTGGAGCGATCGAACGAGCCAATGAGATTCTCTCCCAACTCCACCACGAGGGGCATACCGATGGGGAGACGCTCGGCCTCCTTGCTCGCACTCACAAAGATCTCCGGGAACAGGCAACGGACCCTGCCGAACGAGAAGCCCAATTGCGTCAGGCACACGATATTTATTCCAAGGCGTACCGCCTGGCGGTAAGAGGGAACAAAGTTGACGATGCCATTTACACCGGGATCAACGCGGCCACCACGGCCCTGCTGATGGGACAACAAGAGCACGCCAAGGAGCTGGCCCGCAAAGTCCGTGTTCTCTGTCTGGAAAAATTGCAGGAGCAGGATGACTACTGGGCTGAGGCATCGCTGGGGGAGGCGGCAATCATCTTAGGTGAGTGGATCGAGGCTGAAGCCCGATATATCCGAGCAGCAGAACAGGGGCAAGGAAATTACGCCGACCTGGGTTCTACCCGGCACAATGCCCGACTCTTGATGGAGTACCTGGGTGGTGACAAACATCGTTTCGACCGCTGTTTTGGGATTCCCCGGATCGTCGTCTTTGCCGGCCATATGATTGACCAACCGGGCCGGCCTCGACCGCGCTTTCCCCAATCACTGGAAAAGCTGGTCCGTCAGGAGATCGCTGCTAGGTTGAAGAAATTGGATGCACGCATTGGCTACGCCTCAGCAGCCTGCGGCTCCGACATCCTCTTCCTGGAAGCGATGCTAAGGCAAAAAGGTGAGATCCATGTTGTACTGCCATTTCCGAAGGATGAGTTTCAGACGGCCAGTGTGGACATCATTCCTGGAGCCAATTGGGGGAGGCGTTTCCGACGCGTGTTGAAGCAGGTCGCCCGCGTTATGGTTGCCAGCGAGCATCGCGCTTCAGGAAGTGCGGTTGCCTACGAATACTCCAACCTCATGCAGGATGGCCTGGCAGCGCTACGGGCACAGATGCTGGATACCGAGGTGATCCCCCTGGTCGTGTGGGACGGCCGCCCTGGCGATGGACCAGGGGGCACCACTTCACTGGTGGAACACTGGCGCTCGCAGGATCGAGAACCTGAGGTGGTGGATATTGCTACTCTACTAGAGAAGACTATCGTCATCCAATCCGCCCCGGTAACCAGCAAACCTGCGACTCCAACCGTTCCCTACCTGATAACCACTCCACCTGGCTTTCCCCAAGAGATCATGGCGATGCTCTTCGCCGACGTAGTGGGGTACAGTAAGCTCACTGAGGAAGAGATCCCACGCTTCGTGGCGCACTTCATGGGAGCAGTCTCCGATCTGGTAGCTGCATCTCCCCATAAGCCGGTAATGAAGAACACCTGGGGCGATGCTCTATATTTTGTCTTCTCCTCTGTCAAGCAGGCGGGCAATTTTGCCCTCGAACTGAGTGACTGGCTGCGCAGCACCGATTGGATGGAGAAAGGATTGCCCGAGGATCTGAACCTTCGCATTGCGCTGCATGCTGGCCCTGTGTACTCTTGCAAAGATCCAGTCATTGAACAGCACAGCTACACCGGTTCGCACGTCAATTGGGCTGCCCGGATCGAGCCGATCACGCCGCCGGGTCATGTCTACGCTAGCCAACCGTTCGCGGCCTTGGCAGCAGCTGAGCGCATCAGTGACTTCACGTGCGACTACGTCGGACAAACTCCGTTGGCTAAAGGGTATGGCACCTTTCCAACATATCATGTACACCGCAACCCTTGAAACCGAGCGTTTCAAAACAGGAGGTTGCTAGTGGGCACACAACAAGCAAATCAAGACGAGAGCAAAAAGGAAATCCTTTTTCCTAACGGCAATCGGGCGCAACTGGTGGCTCCACCGGCTGAAACAAGCGCCGCCAACATCCTACACGTACTGGGCATTGAACAACCAAAAGCGCTGCTTATGATCGTCGGTGGTGCGGCAGGTCTCGATGAGGAACTGAAATCCCGCTTGGTTCAGTTGTTCAGTCGCGGCATCGCTCGCGCCGCCGCCGACACGGGCGCGTTGATCATTGACGGCGGCACGCAGGTGGGGGTGATGGCCATGATGGGCCAGGGCGTTGTCGACCGGGGACGAAGGTCAACTCTGTTGGGCGTGGCGCCTGCGGGCAAGGTCACTTACCCTGGCGGACCGGCCGAAGATAGCATTGAGGACAGCGCGCCGCTCGATCCCAACCACTCCCATTTTGTATTAGTAGAAAGCAATGACTGGGGCGGAGAAACAGATACACTATATGAGTTAGCAGAGGGGTTGGCTAAAGGAGTCCCTGCCGTGACAGTGCTCGTCAATGGTGGTCTCATTGCTAAGGAAGAGGTGTTGCGTAGCGTGCGGCGAGGCTGGCCCATCATTGTTATCGAAGGCAGCAGACGGCTGGCAGACGAAATCGCCACGTTATGTCAGGAAAAGCCTTCCTTTATCGACGACCCGGTAATGGCCGAGATTATCGCCGATGGTGATTTTCATCTCTTTTCGCTAGATGATCCGATCGCAGGGCTGGAACGAATGATCATTCGCCAGTTGAGCAGGCACACAACACTCAGGCTGGTCTGGGAGCGCTTTGCGCTCTACGACGACAACGCTAAACGCCAGCAGATCAGCTTTAACAGACTGCAACTGGGGATTCTGACGCTGGGGGTGCTCGGCACACTCCTGGTATTGAGCCAAAGGGAGTTGGGGATACAGAATGACCGTTCTTGGCAGGGTCAGGTGCTTCACTATGTCATCGTGATCGTGCCGATCACAGTTTCTATTTTGGTGGCGGCGGCCAACCGCTTCAAAGCAGGCAACAAGTGGGTGTTGCTGCGTGCCGGCGCCGAAGCGATCAAACGAGAGATATTTCGCTATCGCGCCAAGGCCGGGATCTACAACGATCAGCAGATGGGGAAGACTTCCCGAGAGGCCAAACTGACCCGCGAGGTAGAGTCCGTCAGCCGTCAGTTAATGCAAACCGACGTGAATCTATCGGCCTTGCGCCCGTACGTGGATCCTATTCCACCTAAGATGGACGGCGCGGCGGCGGACGACGACGGATTCAGCTTCCTCACACCCGATCGCTACATCACTATTCGACTGGGTGACCAGCTCAATTTCTATCGGCTCAAAACGACTAAACTGGAGCGGCAGTTGAAGCGCTTACAATGGTTGATTTACATCTCTGGTGGTGTGGGCACCTTGCTGGCTGCGTTGGGGGTAGAACTGTGGATCGCGCTGACGACGGCGTTGGCGGCTGCTTTCATCACATACCTGGAATACCAGCAGATCGAGAACACGCTGATGAAATACAACCAAGTGGCGACGGACTTGGCCAATGTGCAGGCCTGGTGGACGGCGTTGTTGCCTAAGGAACAGGCAGATCCAAAAAACGTCGACAAACTGGTCAAGCATACAGAAAAGATTCTCAAGGGTGAACATACCGGTTGGGTGCAGCGGATGGAAAATGCGCTGGCCGAATTGTACGCCCAGCAAACTGAAGACAGAAGAGAAGGTGAAATGAGAAACAAGGCTGGTTAAGGGGAATAAATCCATATGAGCCGACATGCACTGGCCTATGTCAATTGGGATATTCTGCGACGTGGCCCCGGCGGGCATCCCGCGTTCCGCGCTAACTTCTACCGCAGCAAGAGCAAGGTGATCTACAAACTGGCCAGTGGGGGTACGCTGTGGATCGTCACCAGCGTGGTGAACAGCAATGGTCAGCGCATCTATACGCTGGCTTATAAATTGGCCGGCTGTATGGCTGTGCCAAAAGAACAGATGGATCAGATCCCTTACAAGAATTATGGCAAATACGCTGTTATTGCTACCAATGCCGAAGGCACGTACCATTTCTCGTTCAAGTCCACCACCGTGCGCGACTTTACCTCAGAACTGCTGAAGTTGCGATTCACTAACAAGAAGCCGATCCAATCTGCAAGCAAGATTGGCTGGTGGCTGCGTGGTTTCCCGGAACCTGACGCGCGCAGTGTGGAGCAGCTGATCTGGATGGAACGCAAACTGCGCTATGGGTGTCGGGTGTTGATCAGTTATGCGCGTGAGGATGAGGTGCTTGCAGCTAAAGTTCAGAAAGCTCTGGAGGAACGCGGTCTGACGGTGTGGCGCGATCTGACAGCATTGCGGGCAGGCGAAAACTGGCGTATAGCAGTTCAGGACAATCTGCGCATCGCCGACGCCTTTGTGGTCCTGTTGAGTGATGCTTCGCTGAACAGCGAAGCGGTCATACAGGAGGTACACTGGGCACTGGGGTCGTATGCTCAACTCGACGGTCCACGGGGCATCTTTCCGCTGTTGCTGCCTGGACTTCTGGCGGATGTTGTGCCTTGGGAGGTGCTTGACCCTGGAATCGGCTCGGTACCTTTGCGTGACCTGAACGCTCGGACGATACTTGCTCAACCTGAATCCGCTTTTTTCGACCGTCTGGCGCTCGACATCGCAACTTTAACCGAACAGCGATCCAATTGAAGCAAAAGTCGTACTGTCCCAGAGGGTGACATGGCTGACGTTTTTATCTCCTACTCGCGCCAAGATCAGGATTTCGTACGTGATCTACATGAAGCGCTCAGCGAACGTGACCGAGACTCCTGGGTTGACTGGGAGGATATTCCCCCCTCTGCGGAGTGGCTGGAGGAGGTTTATTCTGCCATTGAGGCGGCTGACACGTTTGTATTCGTCATCAGTCCGGATTCCGTGGACTCAGAGGTCTGTGCTCAAGAGCTTGCTCACGCTGTCGAGCACCATAAACGGCTCACGCCCATCGTGCGTCGTGATGTTGACGCCGAAGCCGTGCCTCAAGCTCTGGCTGCACTCAACTGGATTTTCTTTCGTGAGAGTGACGATTTCGATGGCGCCCTCCAATCTTTGATCGAAGCCATCGATACCGATCTGGACTGGGTGCGTGCGCATACGCGCTTGCTGGAGCGTGCCATTGAGTGGGATAGCAACGAGCGTGACAACAGCTTTGTGCTGCGCGGGAGTGATCTACGAGATGCGGAGGAATGGCTAGCGCAAGCCGCAGAGAAAGAACCTAAGCCCACGTCACTTCAAACCCAGTACATCACCGCCAGTCGTAAGGCCACCGCTAAGCGCCAAAGGACACTCACAATAGTTGCCATTAGTGTAGCGGTAGCGTTAGCCTTTTTGACAGGGTGGGCTTTCTATCAGCGCCAGATTGCCGAAGAGCGGCGCCAGATCGCCCTCTCCCGCCAATTGGCTGCGCAAGCCCTCACTCACTTGGATGCCCAGTTGAACCTGGCCTTGTTATTAAGTGTGGAAGCTCACCAGGTTAAAAAGACTTTGGAAGCTCGAAGTAGTCTACTCACCGGGCTGGAACACAACCCTCGCCTAAGCGCTTTCCTGCACAGCCACACTGCCGGGGTGTTGAGTGTGAGTTTCAGTCCAGATGGAAAGACGCTGGCCTCAAGCAGTTGGGATAACAGTATTATCCTGTGGGATGTCGCTACCCACCGGCCGCTCGGACCGCCCCTCACCAGACACACTAACTGGGTATACAGCGTTGCCTTTAGCCCAGACGGAAAAATGTTGGCCTCGGGCAGTTGCGCTGACCACGAAGGTGGATTATGCAAGCAAGGCGAAATTCGGCTATGGGATGTTGCGGATCGCCAGCCTCTTGGCCCCCCTCTAACTGACCACAATAGTTGGGTGCACAGCGTGACCTTCAGCCCGGATGGCCAAATGCTAGCATCGGGTAGTTCGGACGACACCATTATCCTGTGGGATGTCGCGACTGGTCAGCCCATCAGCGAGCCCCTTACTGGACACGAGAGCTGGGTGGTGAGCGTGGCCTTCAGCCCCGATGGCCAAATGTTAGCGTCAGGTAGTTGGGACGACACCATCAGGCTATGGGATGTCACCACTGGTCAACCCATTGGCCAGCCCCTTACCGGTCATGCAAGTTGGCTGACCAGTGTGGCCTTCAGCCCCGACGGCCAAATGCTAGTGTCGGGTAGTTCAGACGACACCATCAGGCTATGGGATGTCACCACTGGTCAACCCATTGGCCAGCCCCTTACCGGACACAAGCATCTTGTGAACAGCGTGGCCTTCAGCCCCAACGGCCAAATGTTGGCCTCGGCCAGCCGGGACAACACCCTCATCCTTTGGGATGCCACTACCCTTAAGCCGCTCGGCCAACCTCTCACCGGACACACTAACGAGGTGTTGAGCGTGGCCTTCAGTCCGGATGGCCAAACGTTGGCGTCGAGCGATCGGGACGGCACCATTATCATGTGGAATCTTGCCAACCCTGAGCCACTTGCTCGGTCCCTTACGACACACGCCGACCCGATATCAAACGTGATTTTCACTCCAGATGGCCAGTCGTTGGTATCGTTTGGTCGTAAACCTTCAGGCGAAAGGGACGACAGCATCATCTTATGGCATGTTGAGGAACATCGACCAGTAAGCCAGTCTTCCATCAAAGAAAACATACTGAACGAGGCTTTCAGCTCGGACGGAAAAATACTGGCGTCGGGTAGTTCGGACGGCACCATCATCCTGTGGGATGTCGCGACTGGTCGACCCATTGGCCAACCCCTTACCGGACACGAAAGCCGGGTGGTGAGCGTGACCTTTAGCCCGGATGCCAAAATGCTGGCGTCAGGTAATGAGGACGGCACTATCATCTTGTGGGATGTCGCCGCTCGTCGACCGCTTGGTCCACCCCTCACCGGACACACTGACGAGGTGTCAAGCGTGACCTTCAGCCCCGATGGAAAAACGTTGGCATCGGGTAGTTGGGATGACACCATCAGGCTATGGGATGTCACCTCTCGTCAACCGCTTGGCCAGCCTCTCACTGGGCATACCGCACGGGTGACCAGCTTGGCGTTCAGCCCGGACAGCCAACTGCTGGCTTCAAGCAGTTTAGGCAAGACCAGTCAGGAAAACGCTATCATTCTGTGGGATGTGGCAACGCAGCAGATGCTTGGCCCACCGCTCACAGATCAACGGGGAGTGAAAAGTGTAGCGTTTAGGCCGGACGGCCAAATGTTGGCGATGGCGAATGCCGATGGTGCAGTAATCCTATTGGATGTCGTGGCACGCCAGCCGCTCGGGTCACCCCTCACTGGCCACAAGTCTAGCGTAAACAGTGTGGCTTTCAGCCCAAATAGTAAAACACTGGCGTCGGGAAGTGACGATGGTACTATCCTCTTGTGGGATGTCAGCCTTGAGTCCTGGCAAGCCCGTGCCTGCAGCATAGCCAATCGCAACCTGACCCGCGCGGAGTGGCAGCAGTTCTTGGGCGATGAGTCGTACCGAAAAACCTGCCCGGATCTGCCGGGGCCAGAGGAAGAGTTGTAGAAGCGATCGACTGGTTGCCCAGGCCTCGCTCGCGACCGGGAGCCTGGAGCGGCCCCGCTATCCGGTGAATCCCGAGGTTCTCGATAGGGGTTGATCTCCCCAATAGCTGCGGTTCGCCTAAGGCTAGCCTTAGTGTAAAGAGTCTATCTTGATACTCAGATACGTCAACCACTTCTTGGAGGTGTGATCTTGTGGGATAAGCGCAGGCGTCCTCTAGGTTTAAACTCTGCAGCTTTTTTATCTGTGTTTCCGCAGGTTCTTCATCAAACGCCTTGATGTGAGGATTTGGGTGACGGTCTCCAAGGTTGAGAGAGATTTTATCTTCTTCAATTAAAGAAGCGAGAACGTTTTCGAGTTCTTTTCCTTCTAATTCAAAGTTTCGGATAATCTCACGGATAGGAAGACCATTAAAATCGCCGGAATCCAAGTAGAATTTTGTTATCTCACTGAGAATAGTGTCCTCCTTGCTCATATTAACTACACCCCATTCAATTTAGTTAATTGCCGCTAATAACCCTTCCCGGTAATAACAATGCTATTATAGATCAGAAGCGGGATTCAGTCAATGCTGGGAGGATCATCCTATGGTGTAATCAAACTGGTGGGAGACCCACCACACTGGTCTGACGACGGGCATTAAGAACTCAAAATAAGACAGAAAAAGCAGCGATTTGCTGCTTCTCTATGAGTCTTCCGCTCCGAGTAACTCGTATTTATTCAACTTCAACACAGCCTGCTAATTGCGGGCTTGTTGAACAATTCCTGTAATTGAACAGTGTTGAATTAAAGCCAAGATAGGTAGCTGGCTGAAACACCTGTGTTAGGCGCAGCTTATCAAATGGCCTCGACGATTCCTTACCTCTTCGTCTCAATCGGTTGCCATTGCCATCCTTCCCCTTGCTTGACAACGTGACCCAGATTCGGGAAGGGAGGGAAGTGATGGGCAAACACCAATGCCTTCCCCTGTGCTGCCCGATCCAAGATTCGGTGCTTGCTGGCGGCAGCTTCCTCAGGCAGTATGTCGAAGACCGGGATCCACTCCGGGTGCTCCAGATGGAGCGGATAAAGCACTGCATCGGAGATGTGCAGCAATTGCTCGCCACCGGAGGCGATGGACAAGGCGATATGACCGGGCGTGTGTCCGACTGTTGCAATAGCCTGGATGCCCGGCACGGTCTCAAACTCATCATTAATATCAATAAGGGTCAGCCGATCTTGAAGGGGTTCGAGATTTTTGCGCGCGATGTTCACCATGGGTTCTGGAGTTTTTGCTGTAGCGATATCCGAAGTCCAAAAATCCCACTCGTCTTTCGAGATAAAGTAGTGGGCGTTGGCGAAAACGAGCTTGCCATCATCAAGTGTGCCACCAATATGATCTGGATGAGCGTGCGTGATAATGACTGTATCAATGTCCGCAAGCTTAATACCCGCTGCTTCCATGTTCTGGAGCAAATTGCCCGTAATTGTTGTTGAATGGTCCACATTTGGGAAAAATTTGGCTGCGATTGCTCCTATATTTCCTGCACCCGTGTCTATCATCACCCGGTGCTGGCCCGTGCTGACAAACAGACAGGTGTACGGCGTGGTTAGATGTTCTAATGGCAGGTCGTGTTGGCGAAGGGTCTCTTCAAGTTGCTCCTTCGGTGCGTTGGCAAAAAAGCTTTCAATCGGATAATTGAAGCTGCCATCGCTGATAGAAACGCATTCAAATTCGCCTAACTTGAAATGATAACTT
Source organism: Bipolaricaulia bacterium (assembly GCA_046758705.1). Taxonomy (GTDB): domain Bacteria; phylum Bipolaricaulota; class Bipolaricaulia; order JBHIAT01; family JBHIAT01; genus JBHIAT01. The sequence goes on along the minus strand of JBHIAT010000005.1, from coordinate 33,365 downwards.
TCGGTGTTCATAGTTATCCTCCTTTGGTTTTTATCTCAGGATATACTCAGAGCACCTAAAACGCAACTTTGAGAGGGTGATCCAAGTCCTACTCCAATTGGGCCTTGAACAAATCACCACGAAAGGGCTAAATTAGCTGATGGGAGGGGATAACTGTGGCTCATCGTCAATCACGCAACTGGGTGCAGTACAATGAGCAGCTCGTCAGACGAGGTGAGATCCTGCTTAAGGTCGATGTCCTCAAAGATTGGCATCAAGAGATCGCTCGTATGAACGAAGGTAAGCGAGGGCATCCCTTCGTTTACCCGGAGACGCTGATGCTTCCCCTGGGCATGATTCGAGCTGCTTTCCATCTTCCCTATCGACAGTTAGAAGGGTTCGCACGTGCACTTGGCAAGCTTACTCACCTTCCGGCTCCAGACTACACCACATTTAGCCTCAGGCTGCCCCAGTTGAGGTTAGACCCGGAACCCCAGCTCGATCCCGAGGAACCGGTGATCCTGGTCGTGGATAGTACGGGAATCAAACGCACCCATCGGGGGCATTGGCTTGAGGAGGTTCACTCAACGCCGTCGTAACTTCCCAGTCTGGCCTTCCCGTAGTAATGGAACATTTTTTGTCGCTAAGGTATCATGACGACGATATCCCTTGCACCTGAAGCACAATTCTGGTGCAGATTTCAGCATCTCACCATTCCTTCTTTCGCTGAAACCGGCTTCGTTCCATTACCACCTCTGCACTATTCAGGAACATTCGTTGCGTTAGCCAACAGATGGCAATAGTTGGTGCATCCTTCATTACAGATGACCGCTCTCCTCAACCTTCTCATCTTGAGGCACCAAAAGTCCCAAGGGAAGCTTCTTTTAATCTCTAAACGACAAAAATTGCTCGCTTACTACTGGAAGGCCTATCTGTAGAAAACCTGGGGTTTTTTCACTGAAACATCACCCCCTCTCACGTCAATCTGCCCTTTCCCATTGCGGATGTCTTCCAGGCACTCCTGCAGCTCCTGAATGATGAGCTTGCCGTCCTTGATCTGGTACACCAAGAAGGGCTCCTTACTTTTAAGGGCTGCTCGGGTGGGCTGAAATTTAGTGGTAGGGATTACCTTAATCATAGGTCTGTAGGGCTATTAGCGGGTTAAAAGCGATTGAATCCGAGGCCAAAAGAGGATCGCGGCGGCGACGAGGATAGCAATAATGTAAATTAGGTTTACAGTAAGCAGTCCTCGAGTCAGGCTTTTTCTGAGACCGCCAATTTCCCCCTCCAGAGCTACCTTTTCTTCCTGTTCTTTCTTTAGGTTCTCCCCCAGCCGCCTTCGTTCCTCAGCCAGCTTTCCCTGGTCTTTCATCTGACCTTCCATTCTTCCCAGCTCCCGATTCAGCTTCTCAATCTTTTCCTCTTTTTTCTCCAGCTGGTCGTCTTTCTTATCTAACTGATTCTGAAGGCCCATTACCATCGTCTGGAGTGCCAGTGTGCGCTGGGATGACGTGTCACCCCCTCTGTCACCCCTGCGGGGTTCCTGCAGCTCCTGTTGGAGCTTTTTGACTTCGGCTTCTGAAAAATAAACCCGCTGGCCTGTCTTGGTCATTACCTCGTCCTTGGAGAGCTTCCCCTCCTCCACATAGCGTTGAACCGTTCGGCGAGATTTACCGAGGAGCTCGGCAACTTGTTGATAGGTCAGGGTGTAAGATTCTTCAGGCATGATAGATGGTATGACACCGTGTCATAGGTGGCTGTCAGTAGGGATGTCGGCGTTTGGGTGTATGTCGTCATCCCCTTGTCATAGTGTTCTGTGGCTTGGTTTCAATATTTTGAAAGATGGACTATGTCGCTTGGACACCTTGCGCCGACGTGGGGTGTCGGACATGGACAGGCGGTTGTCAGGGTAGTTTAGCATGGGGGAGAGGAGTGTCAAGAGGGGAGGTGGGGACAAAATCAGGAGAGTAATTAGATCTCCCAACTTGTGTCTTGAAGATAGGGCATGTCATTGAACGTATAACGCAAATGATGTAGCATGCATAAGCAAAAAGTAAGTTATTCGCATTCGGCAAACATTTTTAGCTGAAGGAGGAAAAGAGATGGAAGCAAACAGAACAAATATACCTACAGCAACCAATTGGTTGCTTACATCAGTCGGCTCAGAGGAACAGCCGATGATTCGGTCAACCTATATGGTTGTGTCTAACAAGACATCAAAGAAGGGAACAGCGTTTTCACTCACTACCGGCTTTCTTATCACTAACGAGCACGTAGTGCGAGGCTCTGCAGCTCACGACCTCGTCATTATTTCGAGCACAGGTCAGCAGTTGGCTGTCAAGGATATAGTAGTAGATGCTGATCTGGACTTGGCCGCACTCGAACTCACCGAGCAACCGACAGAAGGCTTCCGAATACAAAGAGCTCTGCCGGCCATAGGAGAGCGAGTTCATACTTGGGGGTATCCACTTGCCTACAATGGACCGTCTCCGATACTGTCTGTTGGATACCTCGCGGGCTTCAATCCGGTTCAAAGTAGCAACTCAGTTGTAAAACATTATGTTGTCAACGGTGCCTTCAATCCAGGTAATTCTGGAGGTCCGGTGATTGCAGAAATTGAAGATGCTGTTGTGGGTGTAGTTGTCAGCAAACACGCCCCTATTCCTAAACTACATCTTAGTGCCCTAGAAGCACTCAAGAAGCAAAGTAGCGGGTTTCTGTATCCTGTAACGGACGAGGCGGGAAATGTGTATGAGTTCTCCGAGGGGCAAATAATCGGCGTTTTGCTCCAGTACTTTCGTGATATTACACAGTTAGTTATCGGAGAGGCTATTGCTGCGGATGTACTCATCAACTTCCTGGATGATAACGATTTGTCTTGGGTAGAGGCATAGAACTACGATTTCACTTCAATAACTTTAGCTTTTTCAAATCATCTTCAGTTCACTCGGCTTAGATGGGGATAAAAAAACAGAGGAACCCGAAAGCTCCCCTGGGATACTTCACTCACGATAAAATCTACGAGGCGAAGTCGTAGACTGGGGTTTCCACGGTGCGGACCGGTTCATTCTTTTGGATAAGCTGATCGAGGCGCTGGACTACCTCATCAGTCAGCAGGTAATCTCCACACTCCTCACAGACCAGGGCCGGGACATTCTCGAAGATATAGAGGGTGCCTGACTCATCCCGCTCTTCGTGGGTGATAAGCTCCTCTTTTAGATTCCCTCCGCAGATGGGGCATTGTTCGTTCTTCATAGTAATAGTTTACCTCCTCCTCGATACTTGACAAGGTAACTCTACCTGCTATAATGTTAAGTGAAAGGCTGGGTGCCATAGTGAATCCCCAAAGGCGCAAGCCCGATAAGGTGTAGCTATGGGCTTCCGCACCTTGAGTGCGACTCGTTACCGTAAACCCGGAAAACCCCCGGCCTTTTTCCATTTAGGAATCAACAGTTCAAGGATTTCCCGAACTCGAAGAACCCTATCTGCCTTTCTCTTTTTAATAAGAGTCTGATATGCTACCTCATGGGCAGCTGATTTCTTCCCAATTGAGACTACCTGAATACGAGCTTCTGGAAAGTGAGCATCAGTATGGGTCTTGATTAAGTTGAGTAGGTAGCGTTTGATGTCACCCTGATACCCTTCATATTCGTTATCAATCACAATACTTTCTAAGTCTTCCAAATAATCTTCGATTAAAAGATACACGCACGCTGCCAAGAGACGCAGCTCTTTGCTGAGCCTCCTACCCTTTAAAGCCTGAAGACATTGGTCTCGGACTCTTTGCTTGAGGCGAATGGCCTTTTGAATATCATCTGAGAAGCCAAAGGTGGTATCACCACTTTCGTCTAAACGGCTTCCGGTGTCTATCTGGATGCGCATATAAGGATAGGGTAGAGGAAGGGTGAGAGGTCGTCAATGGGTTGAAGCAGACAATCGATGATAAAGTGGAAGCTCTAAAAAGGCGCTGTGTAAAGGGTTTTAACGCTAGCCTTACTTCAAGCTTTCCACAGAATCAGAGCCGGAGTTTCATTTAAAGATCCACTCTGGAAGGTACTTTCGAAGTTCATCAGGGAGGACGTCATCAAGTCTCTCAATATCTGGATTTGTCAGCGAAACAAGGTTTATATTGTATTCTTGATACAATGCAATCTTTCTCCTCATCCTTTCCCTATACCTTGGAACATCCTCACGACCCCAGTATTCAATGTAGCAGGTCTTCTCAACGGGGATATAAAAATCTGAGTACATTGTTTTGGGAACATTTGGTACTTTTCGAAAATAAGCATGTGGTATCTCTTGATGGTATAACCAGTTATCAATGAGCATCTCACCTCTTGATTGCACAAGATGACCATCTTCACACCGCAAGCGGGCCGGAGGATTTGGCTGAAATTCCTTATACTCCTTTCCAAGCCACTTGTTCATCTGCTCGTTTACTCTGGAGTAACAATCTGTTATCCAGTCTAGGAACTCTTTTTCCCCGCCTTCTGCTAGGACACTTTCAACAAAATCTCGACCAAACCTAAATACGCCTACAGTATAAAGTCTCGACAGATCTTCTTGGGTTGGCTCATGACCCTGCTCAATTTTCTCTTGAAGGTCAAGTGTTCGACGGAACTCTGGAGAGTAGTCAATATAATCCATTTTTCTTCTACCATAGTATTCATCGAATCTAAAACGTGTCCGCAAAAAGGGGTGAGGTCCTTTCCCACTCTTGAGTTTGACCGCAGGCTCTCCTGTTTTTAATGTAAAGTCAGGTATATCTATATAAATACCAAGTGCATCTAGAGTCTCCAATCCGTCCTCTAAATCTAATAAATGTCTATAGAAATACGACAGTTTGTAATCGTATTCTTTCTGGAAACGTTGTAACATCTCTAAAAGCGATTCCCCTGCCTCAACAGCGTTTAAGATATCACCGATATTAACTTTCAGGATAGAAGCTAATTCTTTGATCTCCAGTCCATATTTATCTAGTTTCTTAATTACATCGTCTTCGTCAGTGTTCACCACAACTGTCTCCTCCTTCTATCACACAATCCTCGGTGAAGTCGAGAGCTTCCTGGCCAGCTCATCTCGGACTCGGCTGGTGAGCTGGGCATAGACCATAGTGTTTTCGATATTCTTGTGGCCCAGCCAGTCTTTCACCTCTATGATGTCGAAGCCAGCGTCTAACATATGGGTGGCTATACTATGTTTTAAAACCCGGAATTTTCTCTTCTCTTTAGGGATTCCTGCCAGTTCTCCATACTTCTGCATCATTACGTGCAGGGTCTTTCTTGAAATAGGGGTGCCTCGATTAGAGGGAAAAAGAACTGGGTTGTTATCTTTTCCCTTTCTGGTTCTCAGGTAAGACTTGAGCATAGACACCTCTTTAGGACTGAGGTGATGAACCGAGCTAAGGCTGCCTTTGAGTCTCCGAATCCGGATTCGGAAGTTATCTAAATCGAGGTCCTGGAGCTGCAGCAGTCCTACCTCACTGGCTCTGAGACCGTGACGGTAAGCCGTATAGAAAATGGCATGGTCTCGTTTGGAGTGCTTCTTGATGACCTTGAGCAGCTGCTCGAGTTCCTCTTGGGTGAGAAACTGTATGGTGTCGGTTTTCATGATTTCTTTTTGGGCTTTTTCTTTATCTCCTCAGAGTATTGTTCAGTTATAAGGTCAGTCTCTACCCAACTTCTAGTAGCTTCAATGAGGGCTTTCAGGTCTTCTATGTCGTTTTCCTCGTATAGCCTCATATAGTGTGCCTCGTCACTACCTAGCCACCAAGCGCGTTCTGCCATTGCTTTGATTCTTTTGTTTTTAATATTCTCGTCAATACAGTTGGCCAAAGGCTTGCTTTTAACCTTCTCCTTTTCCTCTTCGTTATCACGATTGAGATGAACGCAGTAATCTCTAACAAGAAACTCTAAGGCTTTCCTGTAGCCAGCACCACAGATTAAATCCAGACCAAGCTGCTCTGCAGCAAATGCTTGATTGTAGATTTTAGTAAAGTCTTCAGAGCAGGATTCGATTTCTTTGCTGAACCCACGTTTCTCAATCTCAACCGGAGCTACCTCTTGGAATTTATACCACGTCTGTCCTTTACCTGGGTCGCTAACATATCTGTAGATAGCGATGAAGAGCCTCTGACATTCCTCATTCGTACAACCATAGGTAACTTGGAGCCTTTCGTTCGGTTGAAGAAAGGCAAAAAATTGGGTTGGTCTTATGGCCCTGTGACAGAGAGGACAAGTGTTAGGAATTCCGTCTATATTTTCTGAGGTGGAGGTGAGGTTACCCGTCTCATTATAGAAAACAATATCTTCAGCTCTTTTCATGTTTGCCTATGTTGGTTACAGCCATTTTTAGACATTATAACCATAACGTCTAATTTTCTCAAGAGCGATTTCCTACCTATCTGGATTTCAAGAGTGTAAAAGGAGCTGCTAATTTTATTGTAATGTCTACTTTTGACGATCTGGCTGGCTTTTCAACTTAAGACTAGCGTCTTTTCACTCGGGATGATCGTTTCAGTTGAACGATCAGGACGCCCAATCCGGCAATGACCATGCCGATCACCTTCTGCCAACCTAGCCGCTCGTCGAGAAACAGCCAAGCGAGCAGAGCGATCTGGATGAGCATGGTGTTGTTTATGATGCTGGATTCCATGGCCGACAGAGTTCGTAGCGTGTAGTTCCAAAGCGTGAAAGCAAACGCGGTGTTCACGACCGCCAACCACGCGATGATCCCCCAGCTGGTGAGGCTGAGGGGGGGCAGACCCTGCGCTGAGATCCCAACGATCAGCAGGACAAAGGCACCCATCCCCATGCTGATCGTCGTTACAAGGAGTGGAGAAATCTGAGCACTTCGATTGACGTGTCGGCCCAGGACCGAAGAACCCGCATTGGCCAGAATTCCGACGGCCATGGCGATGAATCCCCAAATCTCACCTTCAAGCAACACAAGAGGAAAAAAGAAGATAACGATGCCCATCAGATAGAGTCCGAAACCTCCCCATTGAACCGGACTGGGATGCTCGGACAGCAGCAGAATGCCCATCAGGGCAACCAGGACCGGGGTGAAGTTCAACAGCAGGCTGACGGTAACGGCTGGTAGGTAACTGAGCCCAAGGAATTGGGCTCCATGAGTCAGGGCATAGAGCAGGAGGCCTAACGAGAGCAGAGACATCCAACTCTGCCGAGAAAGTTTTGGCCGGGGTGCCGATTGGGTCATGTGAGCCCGAAGTGAGAAGGGAAGCAGAATTATGAAGGCCAGGCTATAGCGCAAACCGGCGAAGATCAATGCCGGAATCTCTTCCAGACCGATCTTGATCAGCACCCACGAGGTGGACCACAAGAAAGTCACAAATAGCGCTTGGAGGACGGCACGAAAGTGCACGTTTTTGAGCAGGATCAAGTCAGTACCTCCAGAAAAATAGGAACCCTAGCTACCGTACAAATTACATCATGATCAATATTTACGAGTAATAATGTCTAGTTTTGCGTCCATCGGCTCCCATCGGTGCCCTCCAAGAACACCAAAAGAATCAATCCAAATCCTACTGACAGGGCATTTCAGGCCCATTTTCAGCCTATCTAGAAGGTAGCTGGCGGTCTTGAAAGCCAATAGAAGCCCTCTCAGAACACGTTCTATCGCCCATCTGTAAAGGGATTGAGAACGTGCCCTCACTTCAGTTCTATAGGGAGTTGTAGAGAGCGGTTTTTCAGCCAGGGACAGGATTCAAGTTACTCGGGCTCCCGAAAGTCTATCAACCGGTAGAGGACTGTTCTCTATCTTTTAGTATAGACCGATCGGTAGAGAGCCCGTCTATACCATTCGATATAGAAAAGGCGACCCGCTGGGGGATTTCGGACCCGTGTAGATATTTTTCCGACTTGTCTTTTTTCACGGAAATCATCCTGATCTTAGGGTACTCGAGAAGGGCTTTTGTGCCAAGAAGTTTCCGCTTTCACAACGAAAACGGAAACCAAGAGCTGAAAGCTATACAACTATTCAATTGCCTTTCTTATCAGCCAAATATAAGTTGCAAGACACCCTCCTAGCCAAACCAAACCTATAACAGAAAGAATCCTTCTTGAAGACCAAACCTAACCCATCCTTGGAACCACAACAAACGAATTAGCCAGTTCAGGAGTTACCGTGAGAATAACAACCGAAAAAGGATCCCGGGATCGATGGGACAACAAGTACCTGTCAAAACATCTGTAGAAGGTTTATACTTTAAGCCGGAGGTCAGCCGTGAAACACCTGATTGAATTTCCCTTGGACGGTGGTGGCTCGATCGTGGTCGAAGTGGACGAGCCGGAAGGCGGCATGGTGCGCGCGGCACGCCCCGGTGAGATCGCCGCTAAAGCCAGCCAGACCTTCGAGGATGCGTTGGAAAGAATCAAGCCCGCAGCCAGCGCTATCATCGCTAAACTGCGCGACCTGAGCGAATCGCCCGACGAGGTCGACGTGGAGTTCGGACTCAAATTGAGCGCAGATCTCGGCGCGTTTATCGCATCGGCCGGCGCCGAGGCCAATTTCAATGTGACGTTGACCTGGAAGCGCAAAGAGCGGTATGAATGATCAACTGACAGCATCCATTGTGCGCATCTTAGCCGCAAATGGAGCGATCGCCGGCACCGGGTTCCTGGTTGCCGAGAGACAGGTGCTCACCTGTGCCCACGTGGTTTCTCAGGCGCTGGGCCTGTCTAACGACACATCCGAAACGCTGCAGGCCGAGGTGCGTCTGGACTTCCCTCTTCTGGTCGAGCCGAGCCGCGTCCTGACCGCGCGAGTCATCCTCTGGCAGCCACCTCGGTCGGACAGTGAGGGCGACATCGCCGGGCTAGAACTGGATGGCGACCCGCCCGTCGGTGCCCAGCCCGTGCGCCTGGTGAAGGCGGATGACTTGTGGGAGCACTCCTTCCGGACGTTCGGTTTTCCAACCGGGCACGACGATGGCGTGTGGACCTCCGGCCTGATGCGCGGGCGCCAGACCGCCGGCTGGGTGCAGATCGAGGACGTAAAAGAGACCGGCTATCGTGTGGAGCCGGGATTCAGCGGCGCGCCGGTGTGGGACGAGCAACTGGATGGTGTGGCCGGGATGGCCGTGGCAGCCGAGGGACGACCAGAGGTCAAAGCCGCCTTTATCATCCCGACCGACATGCTGGTTGACGCCTGGCCGACGCTGGATAAACGGACTATCCCACCCTGTCCTTATCGTGGCCTGTTTGCCTTTCGTGAACAGGATGCGCCGTTTTTCTTCGGGCGGGAGGTGTTTACCGAGAGGCTGGTGGAGGCTGTGCAAAAAAAGCCTCTGGCTGCCGTGATCGGGCCTTCCGGCAGCGGCAAATCCTCGGTCGTCTTCGCCGGGCTGTTGCCCCGCCTGCACCACGAAGGAAGTTGGCTCATCGCCTCCTTCCACCCCGGCAGCCGTCCATTCCACGCGCTGGCGGCCACCCTGCTGCCCCTACTCGAGCCGGAGATGAGCGAGACCGACCGACTGGTCGAAACCCGCAAATTGGCAGAGGTTCTGAGCCAAAGGGACCTCGGCATGCATGAGGTCGTGGAGCGGATTTTGCAGAAAAGCCCGGACGCCAGCCGCTTGCTGCTGGTTGCCGATCAGTTCGAGGAACTCTACACGCTGTGTCCGGAGCCGGAGATTCGTCGACGATTTCTGGACGGGTTGCTGGAGGCAGCCGAGGTCCAGCGTGACCGGCGGGAACCCATCCTCATGCTCACGCTCACCCTACGCGCCGACTTTTTCGGACATGCCCTCTCCTACCGTCCCTTCACCGATGCTTTGCAGAACGCCGACCTGAAACTCGGTCCAATGACTCGCCAGGAACTACAAGATGCGATTGAAAAACCAGCCCATCAACTTGGTATGAAGATTGATGACGGACTGACCGATCACATCCTGAACGCTATCGGTGAAGAACCGGGCAACCTGCCGTTGTTGGAGTTCGCACTGACCCGGCTGTGGGAGAGGCAGAGGGACGGCAAACTGACTCATGCGACCTACAAAAAGATCGGCGGTGTGGAAAAGGCTCTGGCAGGCTATGCTGAGGAGGAGTATGATAGGCTCAACCAGGAGGAGCAGGAACGGGCCCAGAGGGTCTTCATCCAATTGGTGCGTCCTGGCGAAGGGACAGAGGATACCCGCCGCTTGGCAACTCGTGCTGAGGTGGGGGAAGACAACTGGGACCTGGTAACGCGCCTGGCCGATGCTCGCTTGGTTGTCACCGGGCGAGACGAGGCAACTGGGGAAAAAACAGTGGAGATCGTGCACGAAACCTTGATCAGGGAATGGAAAAGCTTGCGCGAGTGGATGAACGCCGACCGTGCCTTCCGCACATGGCAGGAGCGGCTGCGGGCCGCACTGCGCCAGTGGGAGACGAGCGGTCGGGACGAAGGCGCGTTGCTGCGCGGCGTGTCGCTGGTCGAGGCAGAGGGGTGGCTGACTGAACGAGAGACTCATCTGAGCCAGGCGGAGCAGGAATACATCAAGGTTAGCCTAACACTGCGGGAGCGGGATCGTACCGCCCGAGAGCGCCTGCGGCGGCGGGTCACACTGGGATTGGCGGCCGGTTTGATCATCACTGTAACTCTGGCGTTGCTGGCAGGCATCCAGTGGCGGCGAGCTGACGAACAGCGCCGGGTGGCGCTTTCCCGCCAATTGGCTGCGCAAGCCCGCAATCAATTAAATGAGCAGCAGTTGGACTTGGCCTTGTTATTAAGTGTGGAAGCTGTCCGAGCCAGCGACACCGTTGAAGCTCGAAATATTCTGCTCACCGGGCTGGAATACAGACCCCACCTCACCACTTTCCTACATGGACACATCAGCGATGTGACCAGCGTGGCTTTCAGCCCCAATGGCAAAATGTTAGCGTCGGCCAGTTGCGGAGGGTTCAACATCATCGGCAGAACGAGAAGATGCATCCAAGGTGAAATCCGGTTGTGGGATGTCGAAACCCGACAGTCGCTCGGCCTGCCCCTCACCGGCCACACGGATGCGACGACCAGCGTAGCTTTCAGCCCCGATGGCCAAATGTTGGCCTCCACCAGCCGGGACAACACCATCATCCTGTGGGATGTCGAAACCCGACAGCCACTCGGTCAACCCCGCACCGGTCACACTCGTGCAGTGAACAGTGTGGCTTTCAGCCCTGATGGAAAAACGTTGGCCTCTGCCGGTGGCGACGGTATCCTGATCCTGTGGGATATCGAAACCCGACAGCCACTCGATCCGTCCTTCACCGGCCACACGGATGCGGTGAACAGCGTGGCCTTCAGCCCCGACGGCAAAACGTTGGCCTCCGCCGGTTGTGGAAAAGTCGAAACAATCGGCATTAGCATACTTGGATTCTGCACCCAAGGTGAGATTCGGTTATGGGATGTCGAAACCCGGCAGCTCATCGACTCGCCTCTCACCGGTCACACGGATGCGGTGAACAGCGTGACCTTCGGCCCCGACGGCAAAACCTTAGCTTCGGCCAGTGCTGATCACACCCTCATCCTGTGGGACCTCGAAACCCACCAACCTATCAGTCAACCCCTCACCGGTCACACCGACTGGGTGAACAGCGTGACCTTCAGCCCCGACGGTAAAATGTTAACCTCCGCCAGTGGGGACGATACCCTCATCCTGTGGGATGTCGAAACTCTCCAACCCCTCGGTCAACCCCTCATCGGCCATACTAACTGGGTGAACAGCGTAGTTTTCAGCCCGGACGGCAAAACGTTAGCTTCCGCTAGTACCGACAATACCCTCATCCTGTGGGACGTTGACCTGGAGTCATGGCAGGCTCATGCCTGTGGCATAGCCAATCGCAACCTGACCCGCGCGGAGTGGGAGCAGTATATGGGGGATAAACCGTATCGCAAAACCTGCGCGGATTTGCCAAGACCAGAGGTGTAAAAGCGACTGGCCGGAAACTATTTGACCTTCACACCTATGGAGAGTCTATACTGGTACAGAGTTCACAGTGAGATCGTGGAGGGAACCTGCCAATCCTGTTCATATCGATGGCAAAAGGAGGTGCAAAATGGCAAAAGTACTCCACTGTAGGGACGTTGGCATGGACTGCGACTTTGTGGCTCGTGCTGAAACAGAGGAAGAGATTTTGAAGCAGGCCGCTGAACATGTTCAAACAGTGCACGACATGAAGGAGATTCCGGAAGAGCTCGTCGAGAAAGTGCGTGCAGTCATTCGCGACGAGTAGGGACAGTGGAAACACCTAGGAGCCGTCCCAGGCGACTTATAGCAGGTTCCCTCCATACTCATATTGGAGAAGACAAGTTGGACAAAGATTATCGGAAGTTCGGGATCACCTGCTCGGCAAACAGCTTCGCCCCCCTTGTCTTGGGAAAGTCGACGAACCGACTGATGAAGTGTTCAACGCCGAGATCGGTAAATCGCTTGAACGCCTCGGTTACCTGCTCGGGTGTCCCGATGATTCCCTCACCTTTCCCGATGTCGATGAACGGACTTCCCTGAGCCAACCGCTCCGCCTCCGCCTCGGTCTCGGCGATCGCCACTGCTTCCGTGCTCCAGGTCAGCACGATCTCATCGAAGTTCCGTCCCACCTCATTGCAATGGCTTTTCAATACGTCCATCTTGTGGCGGAACTGTTCGGCCGTCCCGGCCGCCAAGTTCCACCAGTCGGCATGCTTGGCCACGACTCGTAGCATCAGCTGTTCCCCTCTACCACCGATCATGATCGGGGGAACCGGCTCCGGCCGCGGCCGACAGTAGGCGTTCTCGATCCGGTAGTGTTCCCCCGAAAAGCTCGGATCGTCCTCCGTCCACATGCGACGGATGATGTTTACCCCCTCTTCTAGTTGCTTGATCCGCACCGCCGCCCGGGGAAATTCATAACCATGGGCCTGGTACTCATCCTCCTTCCAGCCGGCTCCGATTCCCAGGATGAACCGGCCGCCGCTGAGTGTCTGAAGCGACGCCCCCATCTGCGCCAGCAGTGCTGGATTGCGGTAGGAGTTGCACAGCACGATGCTGCCGAAATCGAGCCCCTGAAATCGTCCGGCCAGATAACTCAGGCTCGTCATACATTCCAACGCGTCCGTCGTGGGGTCCTCAAAGGCCGCCCACGGGAAAAAGTGGTCGCAGATCCACGCCGAGTCGAATTTTCCCTCAAGTTTCCCCAGAAAGCTGACAATTTGGTCTGTAAAAACGGTACCCCGGCTCCCGTCGATCGAGAAGCCCGGGATCCGCAATCCGAATTTGACCCCCCCCATTGTATCACCTCGATTCGCTTGACCTTAAAATCTATTGTAACAGCCCGTCGTCGGAAAATACAATGGGAGTGGTTGACTGAGATCGACCTACAGTGCTAAAATTTAGCTCAAAGTATCAGCGAAGGGAGTTCCATGCCGCCCGGGATCGACCGAGATACGGTCAGCGTCTATCCGTTCCGGATCACCTCCGAAGGTCCGGAGTATCTTGCTCTCCATCGTAGTCCGGGGCTTGAATTGGAGGGAACCTGGCAGGCGGTCCACGGAAAGATTGAGCCGGGGGAGACGGCCGTCCAAGCCGCCTGGCGGGAGACGGTCGAGGAGACCGGGGTCCGGCCCGTGGAGCTTTGGATGATTGAATACGTTGAACTCTTCTACGATGAGCGGACCGATCAGATCCGCATGGTCCCGTGCTTCGCCGCACAGCTTGACGAACAGAGCGAGGTGCGCATCAGCGGCGAGCACGACGATCATCGCTGGCTGCCGCTAGAGAGGATAAGCAGTACACTCATCTGGCCCAACCAGCAGGCGGCGATCGAGATCCTGCACCGTCAACTCGCCCGGCCGCTCGCCGAAGGTCGTGAGGTGAACCCCTACCTTAAGCTTGCCCCTCGACTCTATGAACCCTCTGAACGTTGAGGGGACGGGGTCGACCGGATCACCTCGATCATCACTTCGTGGATCTTCCCGTTGGAGGCGACGATCGTATCACCGTAGATGCTGAGAGGCTCTCCGTCGAAGCCGGTGAGCGTTCCACCGGCCTCCTCGATGATGAGTGCACCGGCAGCGACATCCCAGGGATTTAGGGCCGGCTCCCAGAAGCCGTCGAACCGACCCATCGCCACATAACAGAGATCGAGCGCAGCGACACCGTCTCGGCGGATCCCCCGGGCCCGTTGCGCGAAGCTAGCGAAGTAAGCGAGGTTGCGGCGCAACCCTTCCATCTTGTACGGAAAACCGGTCGCCAGCAGGCTGTCGATCAGCTGATCCGTCTCAGAGACCCGGATCGGTTTCCCGTTGCGCGTGACTCCTTGGCCTCGCTCGGCGATGAACCATTCCTCCAGCATCGGGATGTAGACGACGCCGAGCATCACCTTCCCGTCTACCTCCAAGGCAATCGAGACGCCAAACAGCGGGTACCCTTTGGAGTAGTTAATCGTCCCATCTAACGGATCGATGATCCACTTGTGGGTAGCGGAGGTTTGCTGCGGCGGGCGCTCCTCGGTGAGGATCCCGTGGGCGGGATAGTGGTCACGGATCGTCTCGATGATGAACTCCTCAGCCCGATGATCGAATTCGGTCACCAGATCGATTGCGCTGCTCTTGCGCTCGAACTTGACGGCTCGGCCGAGGTTCTCTTTAAGCATTGTCCCGGCCTCGCGAGCCGCTCGGACGGCTAGCGCTCGGAAAGTCTCAGATTCCATCGTCGCATCCGTTCGAGCAGATCGAAGTCAGTGAGATCGATCTGGATCGGGGTAATCGTGACCTTACGCTCTTCGATGGCCTGGGCATCGTCCCGTTGTTTGCTGTTGGGGGAGACCCGTTGTCCCTTCATCCAATAGTAGTCAAACCCGCGCGGATCTGTGCGCAGCTCGAAGGCATCGGCGTAATGTCCGAGCGCCTGCTCGGTGATCTCGATCCCCGCGATCGCATCGCGCTCCAGGTTGGGGATGTTCACATTCAGACACGTCCAGCGCGGGAGGCCCCGTTCGACCACCGCTTCGAAGATCTCTCGGGCGATCTGGGCGGCGCCCCGGAAACGCAGGTTCTGTCTGTCTTGGTTCCCCCGGTAGAGGGAGAAAGCCATGGCCGGATAGCCGTTGATCGTTCCCTCGATCGCTCCGGAGACGGTGCCCGAGTAGAAAAGATCGATGCCGATGTTCCCCCCGGCATTGATCCCGGAGACGATCCAGTCGATCCTCGCTTTAGAGAGCACTTCCAGACCCAGTTTCACCGCATCCACGGTCGTTCCGGTCGTCGCGTAGCCGAGGAGTACGTGGTTGAGTCGCACCTCTTTGACCCGCAACGGAGCGTCATGGGTGATGGCGTGGCCGCTGCCGCTGCGCTCCCTTTCGGGCGCAACAATCAGGAGCTCTCCCACCCGCTTCAGTTCGTCCGCCAGGGCGATCAAACCCGGCGCATTGATCCCATCGTCGTTTGTCAGCAGAATTCTCAACAACAATCACCTACGCAAAAGTCATTCATCTCGCCTCCAGTAGACCCGGATGAATTTGTCACCGCTCAACCCCTTGAAGGTCAGCTCCCCCCCCTGGGCGTGGTTGATCGACTTGCCAATGCTCATCGCCAGATGATCACTGGTGGTGTAGATCTCGATCGCTTCCCCCTCCGTCTCGACCCACATGATGCGCTGCAGGGGACGGTGCACCCGGGTCTGCTTCTCCCGGTTTCGGGCGATGCTCAGGATCTCCTCCTTTTTTTTCATCAGATAATTCCCTTCCAAGCGGACGATTCCACCGGGATATCGATCCATCTCACGACGGCAGGCGGGACAGAGCTCTCGGTAGGCACCTTTGGGGTTTTGGTTGGATGCGATCCAGTGCCCATTATGGTAGACCAAGCTGCATCGAGGACAGATGGTCGGCTCTCGGTACTTTCGCCGTTCGTAATAGGGGTTTTTGCTTTCGTGTCCGACATTTCCCCGGCGATCCCCAACCCGCATAATCAGTCACCTCACCTCGCATAAAATATAGCTGGGGTCGGGGGGGAGTTTCAAGTCGTCCCTGAGAGTCCCTCGATGAGCGCATCGATGTTCCTGCCGAGACTTCCTACATCATACCCTCCCTCAAGAACCGCGAACCACGGGCGGTGTAACTCAGCGGCCCAACGGCCGATTGCTCGGTAGCCGTCGGTGGTCAACCCCAAAGACGCTAACGGATCCTTCCAGTAGGCATCGAAGCCCGCCGAGATAGCGATCTGCTCGATCCCGTCAACGTCGACCACCCCCAACGCCGTCTCCAAGGTCTCCAGATACCGCCGATCGCCACAACCTGCCTCGAGGGGGTAGTTGTAACAATTCCCCTCGGATCGCAGGCCGGTCCCGGGGTAGAGTGGGGAGCGGTGCAGCGAGATGTAGACGACCTGGGCGTCACCCAGGAATATCTCTTGAGTTCCGTCCCCGTGGTGGCCGTCGATATCCAGGATCAACGTCCGCACCCCCAAGCGCCTCACCGCCACGGCGATGTTGTTAAAGTAGCAGAATCCGGCCACCCGGTTCCGACCCGCGTGGTGGCCGGGCGGGCGCATCAGGGAGAGGCCGCCGACCTCGGCGGCCAGGATCGCCCCCCCGACGGCCAGCCGGGCGTACTCATAGATGTTCGAATAGCGGGGATTGTCAGGATCGTAGAAATCCAACCGCTGGACCCGATCGATCAACTCCGCGCTGTGAACCTGCAACAGATCCTCCTCCGTCGCCGGTTCCGGTTCCAGACTGAGATACTTCCCGGCCAGATCATCGTAGGCCGCCCTGATCCGCTCAGGACTCTCTGGATGACCGACCTGATGAAATTCCAGACAGCGAGGACTGAAGATGAGTTTCATTCCCCTTTTGCCCCCTCCTATTTTTATTGTAAGGAATATCACATTCATCATGTAATAATCCTTACAGTTATCCGTCGCTCGATCCTTGTAGTATTGGATAACAGGTATATGTTCTATCTCCTATGATACCAAAGGGGTGAAACAGCAGATAAATATGAGGTTTACAGGGATCCATAACCGCCTCGTCGAACGGTTTGCCGAACAGCCCGAGATCGTCATCCCGGAGGAGATCATCGACCGCACGGCGCAGTTGCGTAAGATACCGGGATTGGCGATCGTGGAGATCGCCGGCCGGGACAGCATTGCCGCAGCGATCAAGGCGTTCGAGGCGGGGCGAGCGAATGTCTTGCTGCCGACGGTTGCCTACAATGGTGCCCAGTATGGGAGTCTGGACACAGTCGAGGCAGCGATCGAGATGCTCCGTGATCAGATCGGGGAAAAGCACGTCCTGGAGGCGACGGTGATCGGCTCGCCCAAGTTCTGGATGGCCCTTAACCTGCGGTATCAGCATCTGCTCTATGAACAGTTCGGCTTCTACACCTCGTGCGTCGGTTGCCATCTCTACATCCACGCCATCCGCGTGCCACTCGCTCAGCATATCGGCTGCCGCGCCGTCATCAGCGGGGAGCGGGAGATTCACCAGCGGGGGATCAAGGTCAACCAGCGAGGGATCGTCCTCAATCACTACGCCAAACTGCTGGCGGAGTTCGGGATCGAGCTGCTCCATCCGATTCGCAAGATCGATACCGGAGACGAGATCGTGAGGCTCCTCGGACGGAAGTGGGCGGGTGGCAAGGAGCAACTCCATTGTGTGTTGAGCGGCAGCTATCGAGACCCGGACGGCTCGGTCGATTACGGCCCAGAAAGGCGGTTCAGCGACGAGAAGTCGGCCCGGTTCCTGGAGGAGTTTGGCCTTCCCGTTGCCCGGACCATCCTGGAGAAGCTGTGCCGTGGGGAAGCGGTCGATTATGACTGCGTGGCGGCCAACGTGCTGGAGCAACTACAACGATCCAATTTCAAGGCGCAGAGGCAGCTGAAGGAGATGACATCCTGGGCCACTTGAGGAAGAGGGCGCCGGGTATGGGTAAGAAGATCCTGCTCATCACGCTCGATGGCGTTGGGGATCGACCGGCGCAGGTGCTCGGGAACAAGACACCGCTCGAGGCCGCCGACACCCCTAATCTCGATGCATTGGCCGCTCAGGGAATTAACGGCGTGATGACGGCCATTGCCCCTGGGGTGCCTGCGCCCTCAGATGTCGCCCACTACCTTATCTTTGGCTACCCGTTGGAGTGGCGGCCCGGCCGGTCGGTCTTCGAAGCGACCGGTTACGGGGTCGCGATCGCAGAGGATGAAGTCATTTGCAGCACGAGCCTCGCCCTGGCGGAACTGCGCGACGGCATCATCGAGATCGTGACTCGGCGGGATATGGGCCTGACGCTCGAGGAGGGACGCGCGCTGGTGGAGGCCGTCCCCCATTACCAGGAGGCTGGAATCGAGCTTGAGCTCATCTACACGGCGAAATGGTTCGGTATCCTCAAGATGCGAGGCGAGGTCTCCCATCAGATCACCGACTCCGATCCTTTCTACGATGATCTCCCGGTGCTGGCGGTCCAGCCGATGGTCGGCGCTCCGGAAGCGGCCGAGCGGACGGCTCATGTCTTGAACAACTACCTGAGGTGGACCTATCGCGTTCTGTCACAACACGAGGTGAATCGAGCGCGACCGAAGGCGACGATCATCCTCACCAAGTGGCCGGGAAGGAAGGTGGAACTACCCAGCTTCCAAGAGAAGTACAATCTTAACGGGTTGAGTATCTCCCCCAAACCCGTGATCAACGGCCTTGCCAGATATCTGGGTATAGACACGAAGTTTTCCGACCTTGAAACAGCCGATCGCGAATACGCGTACGGCATAGAGCAACTGAACGCATACGACTTCGTCCACATTCACGACCTCAGGCCCGATGTCATCGCTCATAAGAAGGACCCAGTCAAGAAGGTAGAGACCATCGAGAAGATCGACCGAGATTTAAAGGTGTTAACGGATCGCCTGCCAGATCCTTCCTTGGTCGTCGCCATCACCGCCGATCACTCGACACTGAGCACCGAAGGAACGGTTAAGGCGATGCATGCGGGGGAACCGGTCCCGATCGTGGTAGTCGCAGAAGGGGTGCGCACCGATGCGGTCAGCCGGTTCTCCGAACGGGACGGGGTCAACGGAGGGCTCGGCCATATCCGGGCGATGGAGTTGATGAACATCCTGATGAACTATACGAACCGACTGGGCAACTATGGTTTTCGTCCACGGCGCTTCGAGACGGATCAGGCAAGCTATCGTCCCACCGATGTCAAACCTTTGACCCTGCCGCCGGATTGAAGATTCACCGGGCCGGACCGATCCGGTAAGTGGCTAACTCAGCCTGCACGGCGAAGCTTTCGCCCGTCCGACTCACCACCTCTGAGACCTCCTTCACCATCCCGACCCCCTCGGCAAACCAACGGGTCGTCGTGGTGTTCGAACCGTCGGAGGCCTCCCCGCTGATCCGGATCCTCATCGTCTTGAACCGACCGGCCGGGACTTCGATCACCTCTTCCCTCAGCACCTTGAAGTCGATGTCCGCTTCGAAGAAGCTGCCGATCCTCCCGATCCAGTTCCAGACTTTGCCGACGGCCAGCGGGAAGTCGAACATCGGCTCCGGGGGGTCGAGCAGGAGCAGTCCCGACGGATATTCGCGGGCGTACGCATAGATGCGGTGCGCTTCGATGAAGTAGTATTCCCTCTGGACCAGGGTGCCGTTGACCGATGACTCGACGACATGGAGTTGCCGTCCGCCCTGGGTGACGGCCGAGCCGATCTCAAAGATCATGGTCCCGACGTTGCTGTCATACTCCCAGAAGGAACCGCCCACCAGCGGGAAGTAGCTCTCCACGCCGCCCAGCTCGACCGTTTTCGCCAGGACCGGGAGGGGCATCGCCAACGTTGCCGAGAGGGCGAGCTGGATCGAGAACAGCACGGCCATGAGGAGCGCTTCAGTTGTCTTGGGCCGATCCTTCGCGTCTCGGTTTAACATGAGGTTTCGCTATCTATTATGCCCTGTTTTCGGCGCTCTAGATTTGGGGTTCTAGGAACGAGCCGGGGGAGTTCATGTCAACCGGCTGAGGATCTCCGTCAAGCACGCACCCGCCTTCTCGTGGATCACGATGTCCGCAACCCGATCCAGCGGTGTCGGTTCCAGGTTGATGATCATCAGCTTCGCCCCGTGCCACTTGGCATTTCGCGGCAGGCTCGCCGCCGGCTCGACCCCCAGGGATGATCCCACCACCATGAACAGGTCGCATGTCCGCGCCGCCTGCTCCGCCCGACGCAGGGCGTCGGCCGGGAGCAACTCCCCGAAGGAGACCGTAGCTAGCTTCATCACCCCGCCACAACGCTCACAGCGGGGGGGCAGGTCACCGCGCTCGACCTCCTCCCAGACTGACTCTCTCGGGTATCGTGCCTCACAGACCATGCACTTCACCTCACGGACGTTCCCGTGAAGCTCGATCACCCGGGCTTCGGAGTTTCCGGCCGCCTGATGCAGGCCGTCGATGTTTTGGGTGATCACCATGTTGAGTTTACCCATCCGCTCCAGATCGGCAACCGCATGGTGAGCAGGGTTCGGCTGAGCTTCCTCAAAACGGAACGCTCGGTGGAGCTCGAGCCGCTTCTCCCAATACTTCTTGGGATCTTGATAGAACCGTTCTATGGTGAAATCATCGGGATCGAACCGGTCCCAGATCCCTCCCGGACTCCTGAAGTCGGGGATGCTGGACTCGGTGCTGATCCCCGCGCCGGTGAACGCGACCACCGTCTCGGCATCGAGGAGGAGCTCGGCCACTTGCTGATGTGCGCGCTTCAACTTCACTCACTCCTCCCTCCTACTTGAATCCAAGTCTGTGGATATCATACACTGAGTTACCTGACTCGACAAATCGTGATGGGTGGCTGGCAGATGGAGGGAGGAGTGGATGGCGTTATCGATCCCCAAAGCGACCATCAGAAGAGCGAGACCGGGAGATCTGGATAAGATCTACCAGATCGAACGAAGATCGTTTCCCACACCGTGGCCCAAGATACTGCTCAGGAGATACCTGAGGGAGGAGGGCTTCCTGGCCTACGAGATCGACGAACAGGTAGTGGGATACGTGATCTCCGATATGAAGCACCCTTCTTGGGTCACCCGCCTGGAACAGATGACCCTGAAGATCCTCAAGCACCCCTCGTGGGATGCCGCGATGCGGGTGGGCCACATCAAAAACCTGGCCGTCGACCCATCGTTCCGAAAACGAGGGATCGGGAAAGCACTTCTCGAGGAGACCCTCAACTACCTGAAGGATCTCAAGGCCGATTCCGTGGAGCTTGAGGTCCGGACCGACAATCGGACCGCCTTCAGACTGTACATCAAGTACGGATTCGCCATCAAACGCAAGATCCACCGTTACTATCAGAACGGAGATGACGCGTTCCTGATGATCCGGGAGCTGTAGTCCCAAATCCTGAAAGCCCCATCCCATAAGATCTTCATTACATCTCCTCCCTGGTTTTTGAAAGCCCAAGCGCGCGCGCCGGTTGACAAGCGGACAAAAACGGATTACTATATGAGTCCATGGTGGAGAGATGTCAATATCTTACAGAACTGTCCTTTTGATCCTTATACTCTTTCTCATCCATCCCCTGGTCGGTGGAGCCGCGGCCCCAAAGATCACGCTGGTGGCGGTCCTACCGGAAGGTCCGTGGATAGCCACAGCAATGCTCACCACTGGGAATGGCCAAGTTGCCCTGATCGCTGACCATCGAACGGGGTCGGCGGAACTCATCCAGCTGCGGGAGGAGGTCGCAGTGGTGACAGTCCTACCGCAAGATCCGCGGACGACCACAGCAATGCTCACCGATGAGAACGACCGGGTCGCCCTAATCTCTGGCTATCGAGCTGGGTTGTCCGCCCCTCCCCGAGCGCCCCAGGCGACGGTCGGAAGTCCGAACGATCTTGAAATTGGTCCCAGAATCGAATCGACCCTCCCCAGTGAGTCGGCGGACCTCACCCGGCTGCGGGAGGAAGTCACACGCTACCGCCAGGAGGTCGAATCGCTGCGCAGGGAGATCGCTCAACTGCTGAATGTGACCGAACCATCTGTGATCCGAAAGATCTACACCGAATACACCGTCCTGAGTGGAGACACGATCTCCCACATCGGAAGCGCCTTCGGGATCAACTATCGGAAGATCATGGAGGCGAACAGCCTGGAAAGCTCGACCATTTACCCGGGGCAGCGATTGGTCATTCCCGAACGGTATCCACTGATCGCTAAGCAGCCCGGGGGACGGACCGAACGGCTCCTCTGGCCGATCGCCCCTGACGGGGTGGACCTGAATCTGATCTCTGCCTTCTACGGCGAGGAGCGGGACGGATATATCAACACCGGGTTGGACATCGAATTCGCAGGTCAGGTGGTCGCCGCGCGGGACGGTCGGGTCGTGTTCATCGGCGAGAAGCAGGGTTATGGAGGGATGGTGGTCGTTCACCACGACGATGGCTTTTCAACCCGCTACGCCCTGTTGCAGCGGACTGAGGTGACGGAGGGCGCGTACGTGCGCGCCGGAGATCCCCTCGGATTCGCCCCGCGCCTGCGCTTCGAACTCCTCCACAATGACGAGCCGGTCAACCCGATCAAGTTCCTGCTCGAACCGCTGGGGACGTTCCGGATGACGATGTACACCGAATGGGATGACATCCTTGACACCAACGACAGCTTCCGCATCACGGCGAGTGGAACGACGGTGAAACACCTGCACACAGCGGCGGCCGACCTCGATCTGTTCAACTTCGGTGACGAGATCTACATCCCATACTTCCGGGATGAGCGGAATCACGGGGTGTTCGTGATTGAGGATACCGGCAGCGCCATCCAAGGGAAAGCGATCGATATCTACGTCAGAGATCGAAGCCAAGCCAGCGCATTCACGCCCCAATATGTGGAGATCTATCTGATCCGCAGAACTCGGTCTCAGTCCTGACCCAAGCCAAACAGGAGGAAGATCAATGGGTTTCAAAGGCATCGACTATTACGAGGTGGAGGCGTTGCTGACCGACGAGCAGCGGATGGTCCGGAATCGGGTGCGCCAGTTCGTTGAAGAGGAGGTTCTGCCGGAGGTGGATCGCTGGTTCCTGGAGGGACATTTCCCGGAGGCGCTCGTCCCCCGGATGGGGGAGATCGGTCTACTGGGGGCTAACCTGGAGGGCTACAGCGCGCCCGGTGTGGACGAAATCTCCTACGGCTTGATTATGCAGGAGTTGGAGCGCGGGGACTCGGGGTTGAGGAGCTTCGCCTCGGTTCAGGGATCGCTGGTCATGTATCCGATCCACACGTTCGGTTCCGAGGCGCAGAAGGAACGGTGGCTGCCGGCGCTCGCCCGAGGGGAGGCGATCGGCTGTTTCGGCTTGACCGAACCGGGACATGGCTCTGATCCAAGTGGGATAGAGACCCGAGCGAAGCAGGTCACGGACGGCTACGTCCTCAACGGGAACAAGACCTGGATCACCAACGCGACGCTCGCTGACGTCGCCGTGATCTGGGCACGGACGGAGGACGGGATCCGGGGATTTCTAGCCGAGACCGAGCGCGACGGGTTCAGTGCCTACAAAATTGAAACCAAAATGTCGATGCGCGCTTCCGACACCGGGGAGATCCTCCTCGAGGATTGCTGGATCCCGGACGAGAACGCATTGCCCGGGGCCGAGGGCCTGAAAGCGGCGTTGATGTGTCTCAATCAGGCCCGCTACGGGATCGCCTGGGGGGCGGTCGGGGCGGCGATGGCCTGCTACGACGAAGCGTGCACGTATGCGCTCGACCGGATCCAGTTCGGCAAACCGATCGGCTCGTTTCAACTCACCCAGGAGAAGCTCGCCGACATGCTCACCGAGATTACCAAGGCACAGCTGCTGAACGTTCGGCTCGGCCAGCTCAAGGAGGCAGGCCGGGTCCGGCACACTCAGATCTCACTCGCCAAACGGAACAACGCGGAGATGGCGCTCAAGGTCGCCCGAGCGGCACGCGAGATCCTCGGGGCGAACGGAATCACCGTCGATTACCAGGCGATACGCCACGCATTGAACCTGGAGACGGTCAAGACCTATGAGGGGACCCATGAGATTCACACCTTGATCCTGGGCCACGACATCACCGGGATCGAGGCGTTTCGTTAACGCTGACATAAATCGCGCCGCCGCAAGCTGCGGGGTTTTAACCCCAGCGGATAAGGTGGCTACCTGTTAATCTTGGAGTCGTTATGTGATATACTATCAACATGGCCCTGAAGTATAAGCGAGACGAGCATTGGGTTGGCTTATTGTCTATCACCTCATTTGGTGTCAAAAGCGCCGCAAGTATCCTCAACTGCACAAGCTCCCGTCCCTGTGGACGAGAAGTTATTTGGCCAGTACGGCAGGCAACGTGTCGCAAGCGACCATTCAACACTATATCGAGGTTCAGAAAGGGATTTGAGTGTAGTGTATCGAATACGGCGTCTCAAGATTGGTCAACCTCACCATCGGCTTCTGGACCAATTGGCTTTGGAGTGCGGAAGAGTCTATTCCCAGACCCTGATTTGCTTTTGGCGTACCGTGCGACGCAAGGGAATCTGGCTCAAACCGAGACACCTGATGCGGTGGGTCAACTCCGATCGGCTTCACGCTCACACCGCCGATGCTTGTGTTCAAGCCTTCTTTGCAGCACTCAAAAGCTGGAGAGTCAGGTGCCAGGAAGATCCCCAAGCGAAGCCTCCCCGGCGGCTGCGCCGCTACTTTCGCATCGAATACAAATCGAGCGCCATCATCCACAAAGATGAGGTCTTGCGCTTGAGTAACGGGCGAAACGTCGCCCCGTTGGAGATTCCTTGGCCTTGGGACACTCCCAAGACGGTGGTGATCCGCTGGGATGGGGAACAATACGAGGCCATCGCTACCTATGTATCCCCCGATCCTCAACCCCTCCCAGCCGGGAGACCGGTGGGCATAGATTTGGGCGAGGTGCATGTGGCGGTCACCTCGGACGGCCTGATCGTCAACGGGCGGTATTTGCGCAGCCTGCTGAGATGGCGGAACAAGACCATTGCGGTGTTTCAAGCGAAGATGGATGCCAAGGTGAAGGGTTCCAGACGGTGGAGGCGTCTCAAGCAAGCCAAAGACAAGCAGTTGCGTCGGCTCGACAACCAAATTCGCGATGTGTTGCACAAAGCGACGACAGGACTCGTTTCCACGCTGGCGAGTGCGGGCGTGCAAACCCTGGTGATCGGCGACGTGCGAGATATTCGTCGGGATTTGGACTATGGGCCGACGGCCAATCAGAAGCTGCATCAGTGGCCTTGTGGTCGCACCCGCTGGTATCTGAGCTACAAAGCCGAGGCGCATGGAATGCGGTGTGTGCTGCAAGACGAAGCCTATACGTCTCAAACATGCCCGTCTTGTGGGAGACGCAAGCAGGTCAACGGGCGCGTCTACCGTTGTAGCTGTGGCTTCGTTGGTCATCGGGATCATGTGGGTGCGGTCAATATCCTTTCCAAGTATCTGGGACAAGTCCCAGTAGCTGGCCTGATGGCACGGCCCACGGGCTGGCGCTACCAAGCGCACGCCCGTGTAGCTCGCGGCTTTGAGCTGCGAGAAGCTGCGCGACTTTAGTCGCTGCAGAGTGTCACTGCTCTGTTTGACAAAAACACCATTCCACTGTTATAAAGATTTTGCTCAAAGAAAGGGAGGTGATAGATAGACAAAGAGCACAGATTTGCAAACCCAAATAAATCCAAGAAGAGGAGGTCAAATATAGAGATGTATAAGAGAGTTTTGAGCGTTTCGTTAGTCATGTTGCTAGCGATTGCACTGTTCACGACCTTCGGTGTAGCTCAGCGCAGGGTGTCCTTCATGACTCTCTGGGCTGGCCCTGAACTGGAGGCCCTCGAGGCAACGTTGAGACCGTTTGAGCTAAGGACCGGCATTGACGTGCAGGTTGAGAGCGTCGGACGGGACCTGCCGACGATTCTGTTCACCCGGTTTAGGGCAGGCAACCCACCGGATGTGGCCGCCCTGCCCAACCCCGGCCAGATGAAGGAGTTCGTCGAAGAGGATGGACTAGTGTCGCTGGACTTCTTAGACCTGTCGGACCACCCCAAGGCGTTTGTGGATTTGGGGAGCGTCACTGGTCGCGTCTACGGCATCTTCATCTCGGCCGATCTTAAGAGCCTGGTGTGGTATAACTCCGGAGTTTTGGGTAAAACCAACATCTCCACCTGGGACGACTTGGTCCAGTTCACAGAAGGCCTGAGCGTAGCTGGGAAGACGGCCTGGTGCATCGGTTTGGAGAGCGGGGCGGCCAGCGGCTGGCCCGGGACCGACTGGATCGAAGACATCATGCTCCGGACCGCCGGACCTGAGGTCTACGATGCCTGGGTGGCCCACGACATCCCCTGGACCGATTTCCGCGTGAAGCGAGCCTTCGAGCTCTTCGGGCAAATCGCCCGAAATAATGACTTTGTCTTCGGCGGGACCCGGGGAGCGCTCTCCATTAACTTCGGCGATTCGCCCGCGGCAATGTTCACCAGCCCGCCGGGCTGCTTCCTTCACCGCCAGGCTTCCTTCATCCAGAGCTTCATCCTGGGTGCTAACCCCAGCCTGATGGCAGTTGACGACTATAACGTTTTCGTCTTCCCGGCCATCGATCCCGCTCAGGGTAACCCCTTGCTGGGATCAGGGGACTTGATCAGCGCCTTCAACGATACGCCTGAGGCCCGAGAGTTGCTGCAGTACCTGGCCTCGGCCGAGGCTCAGGAGATCTGGGTCGGCCGGCTGGGGAAGCTGGCAACCAACATCAACGTGGATGCTTCAGTCTATCCTGATCCGATCACCGCCCAGGCAGCAAACATCCTGAGGAGCGCTGAGGTGTTCCGCTTCGACGGTTCCGACCTGATGCCGGCAGCCGTAGGCTCAGGCGCATTCTGGTCCGGTGTGCTCGATTACGTCAGCGGTACCCCTCTCGATGCCGTCTTGGAGAATATCGAGGAGGCCGCCGACGCGGCTTACACCTCCGGCACGGCGACCGATTAGGTCTGGGTCAAGGACTTCAACCTGAATCTGGGGCGGGGTCCAGTGATTTGACCCCCGCCCCAGATCTCTTTCCAAACTTCGGTTAATGGCGGTTGAAAGAGGTCGATGTCGATGATGAGGAGACGAGGATGGGGACACTGGTTATACCTGGCACCGGCGCTGTTCGCGTTAGGTGTCTTCCTCGTCTATCCGACCATCAATACGATCTACCTCAGCTTCCTGGACCGGCGATCTGAAGAGTTTGTCGGGTTCGACAACTACGAGAAGGCGTTCACCAAGAAACCCTTTCTCATCGCGTTTCGCAATAACGCGATCTGGCTGGTCGTCTTTACCAGTGTCACGGTCTCCCTGGGGCTCGTGTTGGCCGTGCTTCTCGACCGCGTCCGCTACGAGGTGGTGGCGAAGTCGATTATCTTCCTACCCATGGCGATCTCGTTCGTCGGTGCCGGGGTGATCTGGAAGTTTGTCTACGCGTTCCGGCCCCCAGGGACTGCTCAGATTGGGTTCCTGAACGGCATCCGCAACGGCCTGGGATTCGAACCTATCGCTTGGCTCATCGAGCGCCCCTGGATCAACAACCTCGCGCTGGTCGTGGTGGGCATCTGGGTCTGGACCGGCTTTAGTATGGTTATTCTCTCCGCAGCCTACAAGGGCATCCCCAAGGATATGCTCGAGGCGGCCCGCATCGACGGAGCGAATGAATTCCAGGTCTTCTTCCACGTGACCATCCCGTTCCTCAAGTCGACGCTCGCGGTGGTGACCACCACGATGATCGTCTTTGTGCTCAAGGTGTTCGACATCGTCTTCGTCATGACCAACGGGAACTTCGATACCGACGTCGTCGCCAACCGGATGATCAAGGAGATGTTCCAGTTTCGCAACATGGGCATGGCCAGTGCCATTGCCGTCATCCTCCTGTTGGCGACCCTGCCCGCTGTCGTGGTCAATATCCGCCGGTTTCGGGCTCAGGAGGCGGTGCGCTGATGAAGATGGAGAGGTTGGTGCGAGCCTCCACCCGGGCACCCCTACATCTGGTGATCATCGTCATCGCACTGATTTGGATCTCTCCCTCAGCTGGCATGCTGATCAGCTCATTTCGACCTCAGCAAGATATCATCAACTCGGGATGGTGGACGGTGTTCCAACATCCCTTCAACTTTACCCAGTACACCTTGGACAACTACATCCGAGTGGTGGGTCAGGAGGGAATAGGACGGGCGTTTCTGAACAGCTTGACGATCACCGTTCCAACGACCCTCCTCACCATCACCGTCGCCGCATTGGCGGCCTACGCGTTCGCCTGGATGGAGTTTCGCGGCCGCCAATTCCTATTCATGATAGTGATCGGCCTGATTGTGATCCCGCTTCAGATGACTCTCATCCCTGTGTTGCGGATGTTCAACAGCCTGGGATTGTCGGGGACGTTCCTGGGCATCTGGCTGGCTCATACCGGCTACGGTCTGCCGTTTATGATCTTTCTGTTGCGGAGCTTCTTCGGGGGACTGCCTGCGGAGTTATTCGAATCCGCATTCTTGGACGGCGCCTCGCGGTTGACCGCCTTCCTGCGGTTGCTGCTCCCCCTGTCCGTCCCCGTCTTGGCCTCGGCAGCCATCTTCCAATTCCTTTGGGTGTGGAACGATCTGTTGGTCGCGTTGGTCTATCTCGGGGGATTCGAGAGAGTGGCCCCGGTCACGTTAAAGCTGAGCCTGCTGGTGGGATCGCGTGGACAGGACTGGCATCTGTTCACCGCGGCGGCGTTTGTCTCCATGATACTACCGTTGGCCGTCTTCTTTGCACTACAACGGTATTTTGTGAGCGGAATCCTGGCTGGATCGGTGAAGGGATAAGGGGGGAATAAGGTTATGACTTTTGCAGATGCACTGCGGCCCTCGGCCATACGGCCGCGTACCGCTACTGCTTTGTTCTACGATGCAGCTCTGATCGTCGGCGGCAGTCTGTTCGTCACACTCGCCGCCCGAATCAGCGTCCCACTTCCGTTCAGTCCGGTTCCGATCACTGGTCAGACGTTCGCCGTGTTGTTGACCGGCGCGCTGCTCGGGAGCCGCCGCGGGGCGTTGAGCCTGCTCGCCTATCTGAGCGAAGGGGCACTCGGTCTGCGGGTCTTCGCTGGAGGGACGGGCGGTTGGGGCATCTTGGCCGGCCCGACGGGCGGTTACCTGATCGGGTTCGTCTTCGCCGCGTTTTTGATCGGTTGGCTGGCGGAGCGAGGCTGGGACCGGTGGGTGCACACGACCGCGTTGGCAATGTTGTTCGGCAACGTCATCATCTACCTGTTCGGCCTGCCCTGGCTCGCTCACTTTGTCGGGGCGGACCGTGCCCTGCCCTTGGGGTTGTCTCCGTTCATCCCCGGCGATTTGATCAAGCTGGCCCTGGCAGCGGCGCTGCTGCCCTCCGGCTGGAAGCTGCTGGAACGGCTCGGGTTTTCGGTGACGCCCCGTGGGTAAAACCCTGCTCAGCGGATCTTAATCCTGCCGAAGGATCATTGACTGCCCCGGTTACAAAAGGTGCCTAAGCGGTGTGATGACCTGCTTGCAAAAAATGGTTGCAATGGGGGAGGAATTCCCCTATAATGGCCTTTCGGAGCAAGTGAGATGTCTTTTAAAGAGTTCATAGATACGCATCCGCCAAACACCGGTCAGCGAAAAATATATGCTGGTCATCATTAAGATGGTTGATGATCCGTTTGTGATCACCGCGTTTTTTACCGATACGATCAAGAGAGGTGAGACCATATGGGAAAGAAGTTGAATATCTGGTTCGATCAGGAAGGGGATTTTCTGGAGTTCTCAACGGCTGACAGGAAGGGGTTCTTCAAAGATGCCGGGGATGATCTGTTCAAACGGGTTGATGAGCAGGGCAATATCATCGGGTTCGCTATATTGAACGTCAGCAAGAAGATGCTCAAGGACAAGCGGATAGAGCTTCCAGTAGAATTTGAACTCAAAGCATCAATGTGAGGCTGGCAAACGGTTTGTACCTGTACATTGTGATCCCGAACACTGATCAGTGTTTCGGTCAGGCCCAGATGACAGCGCCCCGTGAACCTTGACTTTTGGAACACTTGGTGCTATGGTGGTAACCAAAGCGATGACGGAGACGAGTAAGCCGTCATCGGGCCGACAGGGAAAGAGCGTCGGAAACTGAGAGCGCTCTTAGGTTCCGGCCGGTTGAAAACCCCTCCCGAGCTGCAGGCTGAACAGAATTCCTTCTCAGTAAGCTGAGCCGGTGGGCCCACCGTAAAACGGGCGGAGCCTCCTGCAGGCCGCTGACTGGGGCCGAAACAGAACTGCAGGGTGCTCGCAGAGCGGGACTGGCTGATCCCAGCTCCAGCAGTCCAACGAGAGTGGAACCGCGGAAGTCCATGGTCTTTCGTCTCTCAATGCGACGGCCATGGACTTTAGATTTTTAAGGAGGAGTGAGTCACCATGCGGTCCACTCAGAAAGTTTCGTCGTTGCCGGAGTCGGGATTGGAGTATTTCATTGTCACTCCTGCTGGCGACGACGTTTCCGTCGAACAGTTCTCCATCGAGTCAGTCGATCCGAGGTTCCGCATTGTCGTCGAGAAGGAAGCCTTGAAGCAGAAACACCCTGCTCAAGAGATCGTCTACGCCCTCGATCCCGATCTGCCGGTCTTCATCGTCAAAGGCACCAATATGTTCGATCTCTCAGAGCCCGCTGTGCGCGAGCATGCCGAACTCTTCGGCGATCGACTCTACAAGATCGAAGACGCCGAGCAGAAGAGATCGTACGTTCTGCGCTACGCGGCTTGTCACCAGCAGTTCGCGATGATCAAGGACTGGCAGCTCAGCTATAAACATCTGCCGTTCGGCGCTCTAGAAATTGCCGACGCCTATCGCTACGAACAATCTGGAGAGTCCATGCCCTGCTTTCGCACTCGACGCTTGAACATGCCCGATTGCCACCTGTTCTGCAAAGATTTGCCTGAAGCACAAGTATGGCTGAAGCGGCTTCATGACCGAATTTACGACGAAGTCCGTCAGGTCGGTCGTGACTACGAACTGCTCGTCAACGTCTCCTCGCCGCAGGCGTATCAGGAGAACAAGGCGCTGTTCTTGGACTTGATGCGCTCGGTCAGCAAACCGGCGCTGATTCACGTCTATCCGCCGGGCAAGAATTATTATTGGACGGTCAACATCGAGTACCTGCTCATCGATGTGATGGACCGCCCCCAGGAGATCGCGACCGTTCAGATCGATGTGGGCAACGCGAAGCGTTTTGGCATTCAGTTTGTTGACCGCGACGGGGACGCGCGTTATCCGGTGATCCTGCATACAGCAATCGATCGCTGGTCGTTCACTTCTTGATTGGGCAGAACAAAATATGGGCAGGCGGCCTAGGAGAGTATTCCCTATTATCACTCATCTATCCGAATTTCGGGTCGATCCATATACCTTCAAGGGGTACATTGAACCGTTGATGCAGCGTGCTGGGCTTTACTCGGATGAGTTCTGGGAGATACCCCAATGGTTGCAGGTTCAGGACCTAGAGATGTTGGTTTCGTTAGTGGAGAAAGAAGGGGTGAATTTTGCAGAGCTGCTTCAAGAGAAGATTAAGAGTTCCAAGGGGGAGCGATTTGATCTCTTCTTATTCGAACGTTTTGGCCAGGGACAAAACTTATTCGACGAAAGGTTGTTTGAGAAAGGGCTTGAGCTACATAAAAGCGCCGGAGTCAGTTTCTTTCCAGATCATTTTGACCAGCAGAATAACGAGAATCCCGATGATGGATAATTGCTGTTTTTGATCCACATAGTACCGAATAGGTTGACATATGGGGTAGAGGGCAATATAGAATACCGAGACGGAACAATATCGGTATTATTTCACCTATAGATCACAACACAACACGTCGCTCGGCCTCTTCGACTTCCTCTTGAGTGATTCCTATATATCGTTTCGTTTGCGCTGGCGATTCATGGCCGAGCCGTTGCATGATGATCTCGATCCGGACGCCAGCGTCGTATGCATGGCACGCCCAAGTTTTGCGGAAGCTGCCGACACCATAGGAGCCTTTCAGCCCGACTTTCTCACAGATCTTTTTGATCCGCTCTGTGGCGGCCTGGCGGGTGAGGGGCTTTCCGTTACGGCCGGGGAACAGATAATCGCCCGCATAGAAGCTGATTGGTGTGGGGATTGTGCCGGTGGAGGTCCGCTGGACCGGGAGAGGTAGGAGTTGATGGTAATATTCCAGTGCTTCACGAGCGGCCTCGTTCAAGTAGATCTCGACGCCGCGGCCGGTCTTTTTCATCGTGATCTGGATCCTCTCTTTGACCAGACCATCATCGTCTAACACATCTCCCCACTTGAGAACCGATAGATCAGAAAACCTCAAGCCGGTGTTGATCCCAACGGTGAACAGAGCGTAGTATTTGGCATCGTTTAGATTCCCGGTTTCTTGGAGCATATCCTTGATCGCTTTGATTCGCCAGAGATCTTTGATCGGTTTCGCTCTTTTCATCAGCATCACCTTGAGCAGTTGCTCATTTCGTTCTTGTCATCATACCATGATTTACAGGATTATGTCAAGTGAGTTGTCAAGAAGCGTGTGGTGAGGCGGCCGTTATTAGGAGTTAAAACGTCCAGCTATAGTAGGATCGAGCCGATTTTGCCCCCCGGATTCGCGACTTGACATCATAGGCATGGTGTCAAGTCCTCCCTCGAAATTGAGGTCGTTTACATAAGGGGGCGATCGTCAACCGCTTTGGTCCCTCCCGGACCCTGGTCCGCACGACTGATAAATGACCATCTGAAAAGCTACAAATCCTGTTACTTAGCGGATTAGCAACAGGTTAGGTGGTCATAAACCGCCCTTGTACGAACGCAACGGAGCAAGCAATGATCCATAGGATGCTAAGGAGAAGGCCCTGTGAGTGGTCTATATCGAACGATATAGATGGGGCTCTACCGATCGTTAGAATCTCCATGCTCAGGTACCGAATCCAGGGCCCAGGTTTGACAGCACCACCTCTGGCAGTTGTATTGTTGGAAAGGTAAGTGTTAAGTCAGGCGAAACGGTGGCAACCGGAAAGGAGGGAATCTGACGATGGAGAAGATCGAAGCTATCCTGTCATTTGAGCGGGAGACGAAGAACACTATCCGCTACCATGAGGAGCCCACAGAAGCCGGACGTCCACCGGTGATCGGAACCCTCTACCTTCAGAAGTGGGCGTTAGGCACCACCCCGCCCCAGAAGATTCACGTCACCATGGAAGAAGTGGAGGAGACCTTCACAGCATAGGGGCAGAGACCGAGGCCGCTTTTTGAGGGGGCTCATCTTCGAAAACCCCCACTGACTGTTTCCATCAGACACTCGTGCTCAATGTTAAGGCTGGTCGAAAATTACCCACCCCTGCCACTCTCGGTTCGCTAACTTTCCTGAGCAAAAACGAAATTTGTTCAGGCGCTTTCC
>JBHIAT010000004.1:0-50414 GCA_046758705.1 Bipolaricaulia bacterium | reverse complement strand
AAAATAAGATTTGAAGCTTTCCACGAAGGGTTATCGGCTCAGATCATGCACATAGGTCCATATTCTGCTGAAGGTCCGACGGTGGAGAAACTTCACAGCTTCATCAAAGAAAATGGTTACGAATTGAGAGGAAAACACCACGAGGTATATCTAAGCGATCCTCGCAGAGCAGCACCCGAAAAAATGAGAACGGTTATAAGACAACCCGTGACTGCTCCTGCCCCCTAACGGGAGCGGGCTCCTATTGATTACCCGACGTCTAACTCAACTTCCACCAGGGGACTGCCTTCTACCCAGGCATTAAGATCTCTATCTTTGCCCAGCTTCTGAAGGATTCCGGACAAAATATCCCGTCGCTCTTCCTACCACGGAATCACTTGTCTATTCTGGAAAAAGCCGCCCTAGCGATTTTCCGTTCTGTCTTCATGATAGTTTTGTCAGTTCGGCGCTTATCTGCCATAGCCGTTGGGCGGTTGCCGGATCATAAGAACCCTCGGATGATTGGGCCTCCTTTTGTCTGAGAAGTATTTTCCACTGACACCCTCCACCTCGGGAGAGGACGCTAGATAGATCGATGTTTCTGCCCCTTTCTCTGGGGTCGCGAAGAATAGCCTTAATAGCCGAAAAATTCTCGGCAGATTGCGCTGCAAACCCGATCTAACGGTGCCAGGATGCAGACAATTCACGGTAACACCAGTTCCCTCCAGTCTCCGGGCCAGTTCGTAAGTGAATAGGATGTTGGCCAGTTTCGATTGGGTGTACGTCTGCATACCGTTATACTGCTTTTCGCCTTGCAGGTTGTCGAAGTCCATGGTTCGACTATGTGCCGATGAAGTGACGTTCACAATCCGGGCCGGCGCACTGGCCTTGAGCACGTCAAGCAGCAAATTGGTGAGCAGGAAAGAAGCCAGATGGTTGACAGCAAACGTAGTTTCAATGCCATCTGCGGTCACAAAACGCCGGCTGAGATGCAGCCCGGCGTTATTAATCAAGACGTGTAAGCGTTGATACCTGTCTGTAAAGTCTGCGACGAGCTGACGGATGGATTGTTGCGATGAAAGGTCCGCTATCATTAAGTCAACGGACTCATTGCCGCTTTGCGCCTTGATTTCAGCCATAGCGGCCTCACCTTTTCTTGGGTTGCGACAGACCATCACCACGGTGACGCCCAGTTTGGCCAACCCCAGGGCAGTGGCCTTGCCAATGCCTGAATTGGCGCCGGTGACTATGCGGGTTTTTCCTTGCATACCAGGATACGACATTAGAATTCGGCAACGGCCGGGCCACCTGGCCAGTCAAAACTTGTAATCTGCAATCCAATCTTCATGGTCTGTCCCCTTCCTGACTCAATATGAGTGTGACTACCCTGCGAACGTCTCAGCGTAATCCCTAGCGATGCATATAGTTTATCGTATATGGAAAGAATCTCAAACCCACCGAAGTGCGAAACATCACCTCGACTGACAGAATGCATCTCTTGCGCTGATCGACATCATGGCGAACTTCACCACACTCCTTTAGATTGTTTTCGGATGCACGGCTTCGCGAAGAAACTTAATAAGACTTACCCGACGTAGAGTCAGGGTGCCTGCTTATGGTACACTGAAGAGCGAGAGAACGATCTCAATGATTTCCCTGCAACGAGCAAAGGACAGATACGGGTTTGATTTTACCGGCCCATGGGATTGGCCGATGCTGGAAGCCCACGCGGCTCAGGCCGGAGGCCTCGATGACCTCGCCCAACTTCAGAAGCTGGTCTCGATCGAGGATGCCCGTTTCCTGTTCAACCAGCTTGTCGAACTCCGTGATCCAACAGAGATCGAGAGATTAAAGGACTATGGAAAACTCCAGAACGAGTGGGGGGGGAGTTTCTACGGGATGTTGCCGGAGCCGTTGACCGAGGGAGAGATCCCCGTCCCTGCCGACTTTCCTTCGCTCACCCAGGTGGCTGCGTTGCTTTCGCGGGTGAGAGCTGAAAACCATGAAGCGTTGAAGCAGGTGAATCCAGCCTACCCAATCGGATTTAAGGGACAGTTCTTCCCCTCAATGACCCTGAAAAACCGGCCGGAGAGATGGGACTTGGAGCTGGATCTCTCTGGGATCCGCGCCGTACTACGGCTGTTTCGCCAAGAGCGGATCTCCCGGGAGGATGCCGCCGCCGTCGCCGCCCTGGCCCCCTACACCGAAATGATCAAGCACCGCGAAAACTTAGGATACCTCCCCAAGCCCTGGCTCACCCAAGACGGGCTGACGAATCTTCTATATCATGCCGCCAGCCGCGCACCGCTTGATATGATCTGGAAATGGCTCACGTCCCAGAATTTTTTCGATTTTGCCGATATCGCCCTTCACCAACAGGATTATGAGATACTGGTCAACGAGCTTGACGCCCATGCGGAGGAGATCAAGAATCAGATCCTGGGGACGATTGCGCAGTATGCACCCGATGAGATGCGACAAGCTGCTTTCCAAGATCGGGTGAGCTTCACCGTCGGTTGGGGCATCTCCGGCTGGGCCACCGCCACCACCGGAGGGATCAACATCGAGCATTTCAAAGACGACTATGATCGCCTGCTCACCACGTTGACCCACGAGACGTTCCACCGATTCCAACTTCAGGTGTGTCCGACTGATCCTACCCGAGAAGGAAAAGTGAGATCATTTGAGGATCTGACCCATTTTTCATTTGATGATGAAGCAGATCGAAAATTCTATGAGGTCATCAGCTACATCCTCCTGGAGGGTACAGCGACGTACCTCGCTCCCGCTCATCCTCCTGTTGATCTCGAAAAAAGCGTAAATCGGGGTGCTCAGATGCTCCAGGAGTGCTTCGAGGCGATTTACCAACACAAGGATCCGGAGAGGGCAGAGGAGCTGCTCAGCCAGGGACTCAAATCGAACGGCCCCGTCTATTGGTTTGGAGCCCACATGGCGGAGAAGATCGTGGAGAGATATGGCGACGCGGGTTTAGGAGAATCTTTGCTCGAGGGCAGCCCCGGGTTCTTCGTAAGATATCTTGCAGCAGAGGCACATGCAGGGTTGCGCTTGGGACGTGAGATAGAGAGCAAGGTGCGAGAGCTTGCAGCTACGATGAGCAAGCTTTAGTTTTTCACCAGTTAACAATTTTTTAACATCCACGGGGTATACTTCCTGTCGGGGAAAAGAAGGAGGCTCATGGACATGTCCGTCATCGTGGTGGAGGAGCTGACGAAGTTCTACGGCAAGCAGCGTGGTGTGCTCGATGTCAACCTCGATGTCCGGACCGGCGAGGTGTTCGGCTATCTCGGCCCCAACGGCGCCGGCAAGACGACCACTATCCGCATACTGCTCGACCTCATCCGCCCCACGCGTGGCCGTGTGTCCATCTTCGATCTGGATTCCCGCCAGCACAGTCGCGAGATCCGTAGACGCATCGGCTACCTGCCCGGCGAACTGGCGCTGTACGAGAACCTGACCGGTGCCGAGTTGCTGCGTCACATGAGCTATTTGCGTGGTGGTGTGGAGTGGAAGTTCGTCGAGGAGTTGGCGGCACGACTGGAGTGCGATCTCTCGCGACCGATCCGCTCTCTGTCACGCGGCAACAAGCAGAAGATCGGACTGATTCAGGTGTTCATGCACCGGCCGGAACTGCTGATCTTCGACGAACCGACCAGCGGCCTGGATCCGCTGATGCAGCAGGAATTCTACCGCTTACTCGCCGAGGTCAAGGCGGAGGGGCGGACGGTGTTCCTGTCGTCGCACAACCTGCCCGAGGTGGAACGGGTATGCGATCGCGTGGGGATCATCCGCGAGGGAGAGTTGATCGCTGTAGAGGACGTCGCAACGCTGAAGGCCCGTGCATTGCGTCAGCTGGAGATTCATTTTGCTAACCCTGTGCCGAAACAGGCATTCACCGGTGTGGACGGTGTGCGCGACGTGACCGTGGAAGATGGTGTGCTGCGCTGCACCGTCATGGGTGCGCTGGATGCTATGATCAAGGCCGCGGCACAGTTTGAGGTGGTCAATGTGATCAACCATGAACCGAGCCTGGAAGAGATCTTCCTGGCCTACTACAGCGGAAGCGAAGGTGAGGGTCATGCTGCGTAACGTGCTGTTGAAGACGTTGCAAGATCGGCGCCGTGCCCTGTTGTGGTGGGGGATTGGCTTGGTTGGACTGGCTCTGTACACGACCCTTTTCTATCCGACCATCCGGGATAATCCGGAGTTCAGCGACATCTTCGAGCAAGCGCCGGAGTTTATGAAAGCCATTGTGGGTGACATCTCCGATCTCACCTCACCGGAGGGCTATCTCAATGCCGAACTGTTCTCCCTGATGATGCCGCTGTTGTTCATGATCTTTACTATTGGGATGGGCAGCGGCGCGATCGCTGGAGAAGAGGAACGGGGTACGCTCGATCTGCTGCTCTCCAACCCGCTGCCGCGCTCAAAGGTGGCGTTGGAGAAGTTCGTGGCGATGATCGGGGCCACGTTGGTGCTGGCGTTTATCTTCTGGCTGGGGCTGGTGGTAGGCACAATAGCCGCTGAGATGGAGATCGGCCTCGGGCGGTTAGTGGAGATGACATTGAGCAGTGTGCTGTTAGGACTGGCGTTTGGCACGTTGGCGTTGACGCTCGGCTGCATCACGGGCAAACGGGGGTTAAGCATCGGCGTGGCAAGCACGCTCGGTGTGGCCACCTACTTCCTTAACTCGCTTGCAACGTTAGTGGAAACCCTAGAACCGTTCCGCAAGTTGTCACCGTTCTACTACTATTCTAGTGCCGAGCCGCTGAAGAACGGGCTGAACCCCGGGCACGTGGCGGTGTTGATCGGGCTGACCGTCGTGTTGTTGGCGGTGGCGCTGATCGCGTTCGAGCGCCGCGATCTGGCGGTATGAAAATGGCAACGAGCATCGCCGCGATCTTGGTCCTGGCGACATGGGGTTTGAAAACGCCTACACGTGAGGGCTAGGTGCATCCACTCCCAGTCTCCTGTGATTTACATCATGTCAATCAGTTAGAAAACTCACACTCAATTTATGACTTAGATCACAGACAATCGGCGATCCTTCCCGTAAAATAAGCATTGGAGACTGGTAATGGTTACCAAATATGATCACCGAATCTCGAACTTAAGGAGGCGTGAGGACGATGAAGGGATTCTCACAGGAGATTGAGCCCCGAATCCTGAACGCGCTTCGGGGATCTGAGACCGGCATGTACATTCAGGAGATCGCGGCTGAGTTGAGCATCACACGTCATACCGCCTCTAAGTACCTTGAGGTTCTCAAAGCAAGGGGGATGATCGACTATCGTCAGGTAGGAAACGTCAAGGTCTGGCAGATCACAACCACAGACACAAAGAGCATCGAAGCCAGGGGATTGGAAGGAGGAACGATGGAACGGAGATCGACATCGACTGCGGTTTTGGAGCCGGCGGAGCGATTCGCCGAACTCTATCCAGTTTACACCGATGAACAGGCGGTCGTCGAGGCAAGCAAGTGCCTGGAATGCGGCGGTCCCTATGCACCGGCTCCGTGTGTTGAAGCCTGTCCCGCCCAGATCGATATCCCCAAATTCATCCAAGAGATCCGCCTCGGCGATCCCGAGGCATCGGCTCGGACGATCTTCTCTGCCAACATCCTGGGGGGGAGCTGTGCGCGCGTCTGTCCAGTGGAGGAACTGTGCGAGGGTGTCTGCGTGCTCAAGGAGGAGGGTCGCAGACCGGTGGCCATTGGGAGGTTGCAGCGGTATGCCACCGACTGGGTCCTGAGTCGGGGGATCCCGTACATTTCCCCGATCCCAACTCGAAAGCGCAAGGAAAGCGTCGGGGTGATCGGCGCCGGCCCTGCCGGACTCTCCTGTGCCGCAGAGCTCGCCCAGCGGGGCTATCGGGTGACCGTCTATGATGCCTATCCGGACTTCGGTGGTCTGATTACCTACGGGATCGCCCCTTACCGCCAGTGGTACGACCCGATCCCCCAGGAAGTCGAGAGGATCCAAGAGCTCGGTGTGAGGTTTGAGATGAACACCCGGATCGGGGTGGAGATCCCGATCGAGGAACTGGAGCGGCGTCACGAAGCGATCTTCCTGGGGATCGGTCTCGGGGAGGACATCGACGTCCGTTACCCCGGAGATGAGCTGGAAGGTGTTTATTACTCGCTCGAGTTCATCGAGATGCTGAAGCAGGGGGAGTGGGACAAGCTGAAGGTGGGTCGGCGGGTGGCGGTCATCGGCGGAGGCAACACGGCGATCGATGTCGCCAGAGAGTCCGTCAGGTTGGGCGCCCAGGAAGTGATCATCCTGTACCGCAGAACGAATAAGGAGATGCCAGCCTATCGTCATGAGGTGGAGGAGGCCCGTGACGAGGGGGTTCACTTTTACTGGCTGACCAACCCGGTGAAATTCATCGGCGATCGCCGAGTCCAGGCGGTCGAATGCATCCACATGAAGCTGGGCACCCCGGATCGTTCCGGCCGTCCCAGACCGGAACCTGTGGAGGGCACCGAGTTTGTCCTGGAGATCGACACTGTCATCAAGGCCATCGGACAGCGCCGGCGGACCAAATTTCTGGAATCGATAGCGAACGTTGAACTGGAGTCCGGTCTGATCAAGATCGATCCCGAGACGGGCCAGATGACCAACCCCCGGTACTTCGCCGGCGGAGATTGCATCAACGGCGGTGCGACGGTGGTCGAGGCGGTTCGCCACGGGAAGATCGCTGCATGGGGCATCGACCGCTGGCTCAACGAAGCTTAGGTCTAAGAGGAAATGGAGAACGGAGGAGAAACGATGCTAGAGATTCGATGGCACAGTCGTGGAGGACAGGGCGCGAAGACCGTCTCCCAGGTGCTGGCAGTTGCCGCGCTCAAGATCGGGAAGTTCGTCCAATCGTTCCCGGAATACGGTCCGGAACGAGGAGGCGCTCCGATGAAGGTTTACAACCGAATCGACGAGGCCGAGATCAAAGTTCACGCTGGGGTCTACCAACCGGATATCGTCGTGGTGATCGACAACACCCTGCTGAACTCCCAGGACGTCGGGGTGACCGACGGGCTCAAGGCGGACGGTCTGCTGCTGGTCAACACCCTGCAGACCCCCGAGCAGGTGCGCGAGGTCACCGGCTACGTCGGGAGGATCTGGACGGTGGATGCCGACCGCATCGCTGAGGAGACGGGCAATCGCTTTCCCAACGTGCCTGTTCTCGGTGCGTTGGTGCGGGCGCTTGAGTCGGTTCCGTTGACGTCGGTGGAGGAAGCGATGCAGGAAATGCTGACGGGCAAGCTCAGCGATCAGGCGGTGATCGTCAACCTTGAGGCCCTGAGACAGGGATACGATTGGATAAACGGGAACTCTGAGACAGAGGTAACAGTACGACGGGATGGACATGAACAGCAACCCAGTACGTCGACGTCGACAGGGAGACGAACGGCAACGCTGATGAGCTACCGTGAGATGCCGACCGCCGGGGTGGTGCTGGGCTTCTCCGAGGATCGGCCAAAGACCGGAGCCTGGAGGACCGGAGAGAAGCCGATCTACGATGAACGGACCTGTATCAACTGTTTGCTGTGCTGGATCAACTGTCCGGAGCCAGCCGTTATCATCGAGTCGGAGATGATGCAAGGGTTCGATTACGACAGTTGCAAGGGATGTGGTATCTGCTTTGAGGTTTGCCCGGTGGAGTCAATCTCCATGGTGCCCGAGGCGGAGCAGGTCCCGCCTCAAGGTCGGATGACAAGTTCAGTATCAGGATAAGGAGGGAGATCAATGCGCACGGTGGAGGTAGATCGCAAAGCTCAGGTGCTCACCGGGGCTGAGGCCGTCGCCCATGCGATGCGCCAGATCGATCCAGATGTGGTACCGGTCTATCCGATCACTCCTCAGACGCCGATTGCCGAGGTCTTCGCCCAGTTCGTCGCCGACGGGCGCTGTGATACGGAGATTATCAACGTGGAAAGCGAACACAGCGCGATGAGCGCAGCGGTCGGGGCGTCGCTCGCCGGCGCCCGGGTGATGACCGCGACCGGATCCCAGGGACTGGCATTGATGCTCGAGATCGTCTACATCGCCGCTTCGCTGAGAGCACCGATCGTGATCGCTATCGGGAGCCGGGCCCTCTCCGGGCCGATCAACATCCACTGTGATCACTCGGACAGCATGGCCGCCCGCGACTCCGGGGTCGTCCAGCTGTTTGCCGAGAACGCCCAGGAGGCTTACGACCACATCATCATCGCTCAAAAGCTCGCCGAGAACGTGCTGCTTCCGGTCATGGTGATGCAGGATGGTTTCACCATTACCCATTCGGCAGAGCCGGTGGCCCTGGTGGATGATCAGCAGGTGCGGCGGTTCGTCGGCGAGCATCAGCCCCGCGCTGCGCTGCTGGATGTCGAGCATCCCACCACCCAGGGCGCGTTCGCCATGCCCGATTACTACTTCGAGCACAAACTTCAGCAGGTCGAGGCGATCGAACGTGTCTTCGAACTTCTGCCCGAGATCCAACATGCGTACGCCGGAATCTCGGGAAGGCAGTATCAGGGGAGCTTCGAGGCCTATGCTCTGGAGGACGCCGACCGGGTGGTGATTGTACTCGGCTCGACGGCCGGGACGGCCAGGGAGGCGGTCGACCGCCTGCGCCGGGATGGAGAGCGGGTCGGGGTGCTGAAGCTCCGGCTGTTCCGGCCGTTCCCGCGGGCGGAGATCGCCACCGCCCTCCAGGGGAGGACGGCCGTCGCCATCCTGGATCGGTCTCTATCGTTCGGGAGCGCGGGGCCGCTGTTCCTCGAGGTGAGCTCCGCCTTGTACGACCTGCCCCAGATGCCCAGGTTGTACAATTACACCTATGGTCTCGGTGGCCGGGATATCACCCCTGAACAGATCATGGCCGTCTTCGAGGAACTCCAGGACGAGACCCTGGCCTCGGCCTTGGGACCGGAGTTAAACATGCGATATATTGGCTCGCGAGAATGAGAGGAGGACTGGATCTCCATGATACCGACGATCAAGACCCTGGCCCAGAGTGAGGAACGGGAGAAGCGGTTCGTCAGCGGCCACTCTCTGTGCAGCGGCTGCGGGATTCCGATTGTGGTGCGAACCGTCTTGAACACCATCGAGGATCCGGTGGTGGTGGTCACCGCTACCGGCTGTCTTGAGGTCGCCACCACCCGATACCCGAACACCGTCTGGAACGTCCCCTGGCTTCACAACGCCTTCGAGAACGCCGCCGCCACGATGAGCGGCATAGAGACCGCCTATCGAGCTCTGAAACAGAAGGGGAAGCTTGATAAGGATGGAGATGAAAAACCGATCCGGTTCGTGGTATTCGCCGGGGACGGGGGCACCTATGACA
The DNA here is from genome assembly GCA_046758705.1 of Bipolaricaulia bacterium. Lineage (GTDB taxonomy): Bacteria > Bipolaricaulota > Bipolaricaulia > JBHIAT01 > JBHIAT01 > JBHIAT01. Next base: position 41,093 of record JBHIAT010000004.1, on the reverse strand, counting down.
TCGGGTTGCAGTCGCTCTCCGGGGCGTTAGAGCGCGGTCACAACTTCCTCTACGTCTGCTATGACAACGAAGCGTACATGAACACCGGCAACCAGCGCTCCGGCGCCACCCCGTTCGCGGCCCACACGACCACCGCGCCTCGGGGAGCGGAAAGCTTCGGCAAGATCCAGAGACGCAAGGACCTGACCGAGATCGCCGTCGCTCACCACATCCCCTATGTGGCTCAGGCGTCCATCTCACACTGGCAGGATCTGGCGGACAAGGTGGTGAAGGGAGTTGCTGCCGAGGGCCCGGCGTTCATTAACGTACTGTCTACCTGCCAACGGGGCTGGGGGTTCGAGCCGAGCCAGTCGGTCAAGATGGCACGGCTGGCGGTGGAGACCTGCTACTGGCCGCTGTACGAGATCGAAGACGGCCGCTGGAGGCTGACCCACTGGCCGATCGAGAAGCTCGATGTCGTTGCCTGGTTGAAACCTCAGAAACGATTTGCCCACCTATTTAAGCCTGGGAATGAACATCTTGTCGATGAGATCCAGGCCCAGGTGGACCGAGATTGGGAGCGAATTCTCAACCGCTGCGGCGCGGTTCCAACACAACCGATGTAACGACCGATGTAACGGAGGTGAATGCGATGAATCAGGGTCCTAACTATAAGCTGCGCTGTCAGGCGTGCGGCGCGATCATCTACGCCGACCGCTCCTACGGCGTACCGGACGAACGGTGTGAGCTGTGCGGCGGCCAACTCGTCGATTGGAGTGAGCATAGGGAGGTCGTTGTCTGCCAGGTGACCGGTCGCCGGGTGGAGATGCTCGGAGACGTCCCCGTCTGCGACTACTTCGACTACAACCTGCTGGAAGCCGGTCAGGGATGCCGCTGCCTGCTGGAAGATGGGATGAGCTGCCCGGTCGTCAAACCTCCGGACCTGATCCGTAAGTAAACGTCCCTAAATAAACCGATCGGCCGGACTCCATGAGAGAATCTGAAGCAACAGCTACGACGATAGAACAACGTCACTATCAGGGAGAGGCGTGTCTGACGATCATCCCGGCATGGTGTAAGGGCTGTGAGATCTGTGTGAACGCCTGTCCGAGTGGCATTCTCGCTCTGGACGCTGAGAGCCGCGTCCGGGTTACCGAGATCGATCGATGCATCTTCTGCGGGATTTGCGAGCGTTGGTGTCCCGACTTCGCGATCTTCATCGATAAAGGCGAGAAACATGGACAAACCGCGACAGATGTTGGTTCAGGGTGATGAGGCGTGTGCTTACGGGGCGCTCGCCGCCGGCTGCCGGTTCTTTGCCGGCTACCCGATCACCCCGTCCTCCGAGATCATGGAGGTCATGACCCGAGAGTTGCCCCGGGTCGACGGTGTGTTCATCCAGATGGAGGATGAAATCGGCTCGCTGGCAGCGGTGATCGGTGCCTCGTGGGCCGGTGCCAAGGCGATGACCGCCACCAGCGGTCCCGGCTTCTCGCTGATGCAGGAGGGAATCGGTTACGCAGCGATGACCGAAACCCCGTGCGTGATCGTCGACGCCCAGCGTTGGGGCCCGAGCACCGGTCAGCCCACCCAGCCCTCCCAGGGAGATGTGATGCAGTCGATTTGGGGGACCCATGGCGACCATCCGATCATCGTGCTGACCGCCTCGTCGGTCTCGGAGGTCTATCGGTTGATCGTCACCGCGTTCAACTTCGCCGAACGGTACCGGACGCCGGTGATCTTCCTGCTGGATGGCGTCCTTGCCCATATGTGGGAGAACATCAAAGTCCCCGAGCCCGACGAACTGGAGGTCGTCTCTCGGAAGCGACCCCAAGATCTGGAGGCGTTCGCGCCGTTCCGGGATGAGACGATGCTGAACTTTGGAGATGGGGTTCGGTTCAACGTCACCGGCATGGCCCACGATGAATGGGGTTGGTACGCCAACGGTCAGATCGCTGAAGGACAGCTCAAACGGATCGTCGCCAAGGTCGAGGATCACCGCGCCGAGATCGCACTCTATGAGACACACTCGATCGAGGATGCACGATCTTTGGTCATCAGCTACGGAACGCCGGCCCGCGCTGCAGAGAGCGCGGTCCTCCGGTTGCGGGACGAGGGAGTGGCGGTCGGGCTGGTCGATTTGAACACCCTGTGGCCGTTTCCAACCGATCGGGTCCGGGAGTGGGCCGAAGCCGTGGATTACATCCTGGTTCCAGAGCTCAACCTGGGACAGCTGGTGCGGGAGGTGCGCCTGGCCGCGGAGGGCCGGGCGCAGGTGGAGACGCTGAGCCGGGTCGATGGCAGTCTGATCACCCCCCAGCAGATCTATGAGCGGGTGAGACAGAGGATCGGATGACCAACGTATATTCCAACATCTACCTGAGGCCGAAGGCCCTCCCCCACACCTGGTGTCCGGGGTGCGGCCACGGAATCATCATCCACGGGCTGGTGGCCGCGATCGACAAGCTCGGGCTGGACCAGGATCGGGTGGTGATCGTCGGCGGAATCGGCTGCTCGGGGAGAACCGCGTTCATGCTTGACTTCAACACGATGCACACCACCCACGGGCGGGCAATCGCGTTCGCCACCGGAATCAAGCTCGTTCGGCCGGAGCTGACCGTGATCCTGACGCTGGGAGACGGAGATGCACTGGCGATCGGCGGCAACCACTTTCTCCACGCTGCCCGCCGCAACATCGATCTGACCGCGGTCATCTACAACAACAGTATCTACGGAATGACCGGCGGGCAGCTCGCCCCGACCACCCCGATGGGGAAGCGGAGCGTGACCGCCCCCCACGGCGGGATCGAACCTTCCGTTGACATCGTCAAGCTGGTGATCGCCGCCGGAGCGACCTATGTGGCCCGGACAACCACGTTCGATTTTCAGGAAGTCCCCCGGCTTATCGAGCGGGCGATCGCCCATCGAGGGTTCTCGGTCGTCGATATCCTCACCCCGTGTCCGACTTACTACGGCCGGTTGAACCATCCCGCCGATCCTTACCAGATGATCCACGAGTTCAAACGGATGACGGTCCCCGTGGAGGAGGCGGAGTCGATGACCGTGGAGGAGCTGGGCGACCGGTGGGTGACCGGCGAGTTCGTCTGTGAGGACCGACCCGAGTACACGGAGCTGTACCGACAGATGTGCCGTAAGATGAGGCCGGGAGAGGGAAAGCCAAGCGATGATCGCAGCCCACGACCGTAACCGTGATCGGGGTCCCTATCAGTTAAGATTGAGCGGTGCCGGCGGCCAGGGGATGATTCTGGCCGGCCTTATCCTGAGCGAGGCGGCGATGCGCGACGGGAAGAACGTGGTCATGACTCCGAGCTACGGTCCGGAGGCGCGATTGGGGGCAAGCCGCGCCGAGGTGATCATCTCGACCGGGAAGATTGCCCACCCCGAGGTGACCGACCCCGATCTGCTGCTCTGTCTGTCCCGGGCTGCTTTCGACAGGTACTTCCCGACCCTGAACGATAGGGCGACCGCCATCGTCGATTCGTCCGTCCTGAAGCAGGAGCCGATTCGCCCTCGGGGACGGATCCGACTCTACCGGTTCCCGATTCTGGGGATGGTCATCACACAGATCGGAAACCGGATCGTGGCCAATGTGGTGAGTCTGGGGATCATCAACGGTCTGGAGGCGCTCGTCTCCTGGGAGAGTCTGCGGGCAGCGGTGCGCGCCCGGGTGCCAGAGCGCTTCAGGGAGATGAATGAACGGGCTCTGAAGCTCGGCAGGCGGATCGCAGAGGCCGAGTGTCGTGTAGTGTAATCATCCCTCCCACGTTGTATGAGAAAGATCTTCCATCCCGCTGACGCAGGTCATAGCCTGACTCCCCCGGTGAAGGTAAAATCGAACCGGAGTGTGAGAAGGCACACGCGGGAAGGAACCCTATGGCTGAGATCGATCGGCTGGATGACGTAACGCTCGAGGCCGAACTCAACGGCCTGTACGACTATGAGAACGTGGAGGTTCCCAAACTACCGGTCGAAGAGCGGCTCAGCGGCTTCCCCGAGATCATAGAGGGATACTCCGAAGCGGAGGCGCTCCTCGAGGCACGGCGCTGTCTCCAGTGCCAGGACCCTCCGTGTGTGAAGACCTGCCCCGCCCATCTCGACATCCCCGGCTACATCCAGAAGATCGTTGAGGGAGATCTGAAGCAGGGCCTTCAAATCATCATGGATACCTATCCCCTGCCGGGCACCTGCGGTCGCATCTGCTTCCATCCGTGTGTCGATGTCTGTCTGAAGGGGGTGAAGGGACAGTCAATCGAGATCCCAAGGCTGAGACGGTACATCACAGATCGGGTCGACCAACGGGAGCTTGACTATCGTATCCCGGAGCCTAACGGGCTGCAGGTGGCACTCATCGGCTCCGGACCGGCGAGCCTGGCCGCCGCTTACCACCTGACTCGATGGGGGTACAAAACCGTGGTTTACGAAAAGGACGAAAAGCCCGGCGGCACGCTCAATATCCTGCCCGAGTACCGGCTACCGCATCGGGTCCTGAGAGAGGAGATCGCGATCCTGGAGTGGTTGGGGGTAGAGATTCGGACCGGCGAGCCGATCGGGGGGGACGGTTGCATCGATCGACTGCTCGAGGCGTACGATGCCGTCTTCATCGCAGTCGGAGCGGTCGGTTCGTGGAAGTTCAACATCCCGGGTGCGGATTTGGCCGGTTCTATAACCGGGCTGGATTACCTGCACGCCGTTGAGCAGAACGAGCCCGCTCCAGGCGACCGGGTTGCGATCATCGGCGGCGGGGACGTCGCGATGGACACACTTCGCACCGCGCTGCGTCAGGGGAAGGAGATTCACTTCGTCTACCGCAGGACCCCCGAGCAGATGCCCTCTACCGCCGCTGAGGTCGTCGAGCTGGGCGAGGAGGTGACGCAGGAAGAGCTCCACCACACCGGACAGGTGTTCGCTCAGCAGAAGCGAACCGAGCTGCTGGAGCGCCTGACCGAGCGGATGGAGCGGTTAACCGACGAGCGACGTCGGACGGTTGCCAAAGAGGTGGCGTGGGCGCTCAAGTCCGAGGTCTTCTCCCGGCTGGGCCAGGATCGGGGGTGGCTTACCATCCACTTCCTCACCCAACCGATCAAGATCCTGGGGGATGAGCGGGAGCGGGTCACCGGCATGGAATGCCTCGGGATGGAACTGGGCGAGCCCGACGAATCCGGAAGAAGAAAGCCGATCCCGATCGAGGGCTCAGAGTTCATCATACCCGCGGATACGGTCGTCTTCGCCATCGGTCAGAACGTCGAGTCAGGATGGCTGGGGGCAGACAGCGGGGTCGAGACGAAGAAGTGGGGAGAGATCATCGTCGATGAGGAGACGGGGGAGACCTTCAGGCCCGGAGTGTATGCCGGAGGGGATGCCGTCCGCGGTCCGTCGAGCATGATCGAGGTGATCGCAGACGGAAACCGGGCCGCCCGGGCTATCGATCGCGCTCTGCGCGCAGGAAGGGAGGAATCTCGGTGAGCGAGTACTTACCGGTTGCTTTTCTGGCCGTCTTCGGAGGGGCCACGATCTTCGCCGCCCTGTATCTCGCCAACCGGCTCACTCCCAGACGTCCGAGCTCTGAAAAACTCTCCCCCTACGAGTGCGGGGAGCGTCCGATCGGGGATACCCGGATCCCGATCGAGATCAAGTACTATCTGTACGTACTGATCTTCCTGGTGATGGATGTGGAGGTCGTCTTCCTGCTGCCGTGGGCACTTGCGTTCGACCGACTTGGAAGGACGGGCTTCGTCGAGATGATATTGTTCATCCTGATCCTGTTGATCGGATGGGGCTACGCCTGGAGGAGGGGGGCGCTGCGATGGCTGGAGAAGTAAGTATGGAGAAGGACGGTCGGGGCGGGCTGTGGCTCACCACCGTCTCTGCCATCTTGGAGGTGCTGAACTGGGGCCGACGCAACTCGTTGTGGCCATTCACCTTCGGGCTCGCCTGTTGCGCCTTTGAGATGATCGCCGCGCAGACCTCGCGCTACGACTTGGCGCGGTTCGGCTCCGAGGTGTTCCGCCCCTCCCCGCGACAGGCGGACCTGATGATCGTGGCCGGGACCGTCGTCAAGCGGATGGCCCCCCGGATCAAAACGCTCTACGAGCAGATGGCCGAGCCGAAGTATGTGATCGCCATGGGGGGATGTGCGATCAACGGAGGGCCGTTTCAGGGCGCATACAGCGTGGTGATGGGTGTCGATCGCATCGTGCCCGTCGACATCTACGTCCCGGGTTGCCCCCCCACCCCGGAAGCGCTGATTGACGGCCTGAGAAAACTGCAGCAGAAGATCCGAGAGGAGCGTGGACGTGAACGTAAGGGATAGTGATCGGGTGATGCCGATCGCTCAGTCGTGACGGTCGATCGGGAGGATCTCCCTGAGACGTGTCGGAAGCTCAAGGAGATGGGCTTCGATTACTTGGCCTGCATCACCGGGGTCGATTACCGTTCCCACTTCGAGGTGGTTTACAACCTGTGGTCTCACGGGAAGAACCGGGGCCTGGCCTTGAAGACCGAGTGTTCCCGGGAGGACCCGACCGTCCCCTCGGTCGTCGGCGTCTGGAAGAGTGCTGATTGGCTCGAGCGAGAGACCTACGATCTCGTGGGGATCCAATTCGAAGGCCATCCTCACCTGACCCGGATCCTGCTGCCCGAACCCTGGGTCGGCCATCCACTGAGGAAGGATTACCCTCTGGAACGGGAGCAGTACGTCCGGAAGGGGGCGGACGGCAACGACCAAGTGAGCTTTGCTGCGGAGGAGGGGTGGTGATGCCCGGAACCGAGACGCAAGCACAAGAGACGATGCTGCTGAACATGGGTCCTCAGCATCCCGGTACCCACGGGGTCCTCAGGCTGAAACTCACCCTCGACGGAGAGCGCGTCCTTGACGTCGAACCGATCATCGGCTACCTGCATCGCAGCCTGGAGAAGCTGGCGGAGCGGGGACGCTACCTCCACTTCATCCCGCTCACCAACCGGCTGGACTATGTCGCCTCGTTCAGCTACGAGGCCGCCTACGTCAAGACCGTCGAGGAACTGATCGATCTGGAGGTCCCGGAGCGGGCGAACTACATCCGGGTGATCGGGCTGGAGCTGGATCGGATCCAGAGCCACCTCGTCTGGCTCGGGACCTTCGGGTTGGATATCGGGGCGCTGAATGCCCTGTGGTACACGTTCAGGGAGCGGGAGATGATTCTGGATCTGTTCCAGATGCTCACCGGCGCCCGCATGAACCTCAACTTCAACCGGTTCGGCGGGGTGAAGGCCGACCTGCCGGAGGGGTTCGAGGTGAAGGTCCGGGCGGTCCTGGACGAGATCTTCAAAAAGGTCGATGAGTACGAGGATTTCTTGAAGGAAAGCGACACGTTCCTGCTTAGGACACGTGGTGTGGGGGTGCTCAAGCCGCAGGATGCGATCGATCAGGGTACGACCGGCCCCAATCTCAGAGCCTCCGGGGTCAAGTTCGACCTCAGGAAGGACGATCCGTACTTCGCCTATGGAGATCTGGACTTTGAAGTGCCGATTCAAGGCGCAGGAGACTGCTACGCCCGGTTCATTGTGCGCATGGAGGAGATTCGTCAGTCAGTGAAGATCATCAGACAGGCCCTGGACCGACTTCCGAACGGCCCAGTCATCGCCCTCGGCCTGGAGAAGGGATGGCAACTCTTGGTCAAGCCCGATGGGGAAACCTACGGACACCTTGAGGGTCCGAGGGGAGAGATCGGTTTCTACATCGTGGGCGACGGCACGACCCGACCCTATCGAGTCAAGATCCGCTCGCCCTCGTTCCAGAACCTGTCGGCCCTCCCCGACATGGTTCGCGGAGCGCTGATCCCCGACCTGGTCGCCACCAATGGCAGTATTGACCTCGTCCTGGGAGATGTCGACCGATAACCCACAGAGAGGAGGCCGAAGACAAAGATGCCGCAACCGATCCGAGCCTTCCTGGGCGCAATCTTTATCCTGATGCTCGTCCTGAGTGCGGGAGGGGTGCTGACCTACATCTTCAGAAAGCTGTTCGCCGACTTCGGCCAACGACTGGGGCCGAACCGGGTGGGCCCGGTCGGGGTTTTGCAATTTGTCGCCGACGGGATCAAGCTGCTCACCAAAGAGGATATCATCCCGGCGACGGCCGAGACGTGGGGATTCCGCCTCGCGCCTTACCTGACATTCATCCCCGCCCTGATCGCCTTCTCCCCGATCCCGTTCGGGGGCGGGGTGGTGGTGACCGACGTCCGCGTCGGGCTGATCCTGATCTTCGCGTTCGCCGCCCTCGCTCCCCTCGGGGAGATCGTGGCTGGCTGGGCGTCCAATAACAAGTACGCAATGCTCGGCGGGCTCCGGGCCGCCGCTATGGACATCAGCTACGAGATCCCGCTGTTGATCTCGGCGGTCGCGGTGATCCTGCTCGCCGGCACTGCCCAAACCTCCGAGATCGTCTCCGGACAGGCCGGCCTGTGGTACGTCGTCTTGCAGCCTCTCGGGCTGTTTACCTTCCTGGTGGCGATGATCGGCAAGATCGGGGTCATCCCGTTCGACCTTCCGGAAGCGGAGTCGGAGCTCGTGGCCGGGTATATCACCGAGTACAGTGGGATGCGGTTCGCGTTCTTCTTCCTCACCCTGTTCGCCAATGTCTTCTTCATCGCGGCACTTACCGTTACCCTGTACTTCGGCGGCGGGCACGGTCCGCTCCTGCCGCCGCTCTTATGGTTCTTGATCAAGACGGCGCTGCTGTCATTCCTGGTCTTCTGGATCTGGAACTCCCTGCCCCGGGTGCGGATCGATCAGTTCCTGAACATCAACTGGAAGATTCTGTTTCCGCTCTCACTGGTCAACCTGGCGATCACCGGGGCTATCGCAGGAGGGATCTGAGAGATGAAAGCGCGAATACCGGCCCTGGGGGCGGTTAAGGGAATGTCGGTGACGCTGAGAAACTTCTTCAGACGGGCGGTCACCGTCGAATACCCCGAGGAACGCCGCGAGTTGCCGGACCGGTTTCGAGGACGGCCCTATCTGGACACCGAGATCTGCGTCGGATGTGGTATATGCGCCGAAGCCTGCCCCAACGGAGCGTTAGAGATGGTTCCCTGGGGGACGCCCACGGCGCCAGACGGGGCGCGGGAGACCGCGATTGTCACCCCGCGTGGCGCAGCGGTGCGCCACCCCCGGGTGAACATCGCTATGTGTCTCTACTGTGGGCTGTGTGAGGAGGCCTGTCCCACCGGGGCGATCCGACACACCCAGCTGTTCGAACTCGCCCGGGAAGATCGGGGCTTCGGTTACCCTCCAAACCGGTTAGGCACCTCCGAGTCCGAGACAGAAACAGGAGGGGGTGAAGTTTCATGATCCCGTTCATCCTGATCTCCCTGGCGACCCTGGCAGCGGCCATCATGGTGATTCGATCGGAGAAGCTGATCTACAGCACGCTGTGGCTGGCCGGCCTGTTCGTGGGCGTCGCCGGGCTGTTCCTGACTCTGGGAGCAGAGCTCCTGGCCATGATCCAGATCCTCATCTACGCAGGCGCGATCGTTACCCTCATCCTGTTCGCCATCATGTTCACCGAACGAACCCCTCCGGAGACCGAAGACGAGGACGAACGGAGATGAGATGAATCGAGATAGGATGACCAAGACGATCGGAATCGGGCTGGTGGCCGTGCTGCTCAGCCTGATGATCCTCTCCTTAACCAGCGTTGAGCCCTGGGATCGTTCGCCGGAGGGAACGGAGCGTATATCGGGGATCGGCGAGACGATCTTCGAGCGCTATGTGTTCCCGTTCGAGATCCTGTCGGTATTGCTGCTGGCCACCCTGATCGGGGCCATCTTCCTGGCGCGCAAGGAGGAGTAGCGCATGGTCTCCCTGTATGGATATCTGGTGTTCAGTGCGATTCTGTTTTCCATCGGCATTTACGGTATCTTGACCTCGCGAAATGGGATCAAGATCCTGATGTGTATCGAGATGCTCCTCAACGCGGCCAACATCAACCTGGTTGCGTTCGCCAGCTTTCATGACGATTCGCTTGGTTACGCGTTTGCGATGTTCTCGATCGCGTTGGCCGCGGCGGAGACCGCCGTCGGGCTGTCGATCCTGGTCAACCTGGTCCGATTGAGGCGGTCGATCGACGTGACGCGGTTGAGGTTGATGAAGTGGTGAGATGGCCGAGATCACTCATTACGCCTGGTTGATCCCGATCTTCCCGCTGCTTGCCGCCATCCTGATCACGGCATCCGGACGAAGGATGTGGGAAGGAGGTGGCTGGGTTGCCATCGCGGGCAGCCTGATCGCCTTCGTCCTGGCTGTCTTGGTGATCGCCAACGTGCTCGGTGAGGAACCCGTGGAGCGTTCGATCACCTGGTTCGAATCCGGGGACTTCAAATTCGAAGTCGGCATCCTGATCGATAACCTCACTGCCCTGATGCTGGGGATTGTGACCCTGGTCGGAACGCTCGTCGTCATCTACTCGATCGCCTATATGCATGGCGAGGGGAAGCGAAAACCCAGGTATTACGCTGAAATCTCACTGTTCATCGGGGTGATGCTCGGCCTGGTGTTGGCCAACAACTACCTGGAACTGTTCATATTCTGGGAGTTGGTCGGTCTGTGCTCCTACCTGTTGATCGGGTTCTGGTATGAACGACCGGCAGCCTCCGCGGCCGCGATGAAGGCGTTCTTGGTGACCCGAGTGGGGGATCTGTTCTTCCTGTTCGGGATTGTCCTGCTGTTCTTCAACTTCAGGACTCTGAACTTCGGCGAGCTGTTCAGCATGGAGGTTTCAGCCGATCAGCTGTGGATTCTGGGGATCTCGGGTCTGTTCATCTTCCTGGGTGCGGTGGGGAAGAGTGCCCAGTTTCCCCTTCACGTCTGGCTCCCGGATGCGATGGAGGGTCCATCAACCGTCTCCGCGCTGATCCATGCGGCGACGATGGTCAAGGCGGGCATCTACCTGGTTGCCCGGTCTTATCCCCTGCTCATCCAACATCAGTCCGTCATGCTCACCGTGGCGGCCGTCGGCGGGTTCACCGCGCTGTTGGCGGCGACCATGGCACTCGTCAACAACGACATCAAGCGCGTCCTGGCATTCTCCACCATCTCCCAGCTCGGTTACATGATGCTGGGGCTCGGGGCGGGCGGGACTATGGCAGCCGTCGGCGGAGCCGCGAACGGCTACACCGCTGGGCTGTTTCACCTGATGAACCATGCATTTTTCAAAGCCCTGCTGTTTCTGGGTGCCGGATCGGTGATGCACGCGGTCGGGACGACCGACCTGAGGCAGATGGGCGCCCTCCACCCCCGGATGAGGATCACCTCGATAACGATGCTGATCGCCTCCCTGTCGATCGCCGGAGTTCCGCCGTTCAGCGGGTTCTGGAGCAAGGATGAACTGTTGGGTGCGGTCTTCGAGGCCGGCGAACACAGCGGTCTCCTCTACCTGCTTTGGGCGTTTGGCGTGGTCACCGTGTTACTGACCGCCTTCTACATGTTCAGGCTCTGGTACATGACCTTCGGGGGCCGGCCCCGGTATCAGGGAACGCCCCACGAATCCCCCCCGATCATGACCGTCCCGTTGGCCGTCCTGGCCGTCCTGGCGTTCGGCTCGGGGTTCGTCCTGTTCGGTGGTTTCGGCGATGTGATCCATTTCGGAGACCTCCATTTCCATGGCCCCACCGAACTCCTGTCGGAGATCTTCACCGGACCGTTGACCTATCTTTCTCTTACCCTGGCGGGAGTCGGCATCGCCTTCGCCTACTGGGTCTATCACCGCGAAACGATCGACCTGTCCAGATATTCCACCCGCCTCGGAAGAACCCTGCACACGCTGCTGGTTCATCGATATTACCTGAGTGAGCTTTACGCCGGGCTCACCCGCGTCGCCGTCTATGGTGTCGCGCTCCTGTTGGATCGGTTCGACCGACGGATCATCGACGGGACGGTGAACGCTGCGGTACGGCTCGCCCGCGGGATCTCCCTGGTGATCGACGGGTTCGATCGCTGGGTCGTGGACGGACTGGTCAACGGGATTGGCCGCGTCAGCTTGGCGAGCGGCCGGGGCCTGAGGCGGACGATCTCCGGGTATGTTCAAGACTATGCCTCATGGGTCGTCGCCGGGATGGTTGCCCTGTGGATCTTCTATATCGTGAGGAGAGGATGGTAGATGACCAACGTTCCGCTTATCTCGATCTTGTTGCTCGTACCGCTTGTTGGGATCCTGGCGATCATCGCGTTCGGGAGAGACGCCAGATCTGTGAAGTACATCGCACTCATCACGTCGCTCATCCCGTTGCTGATCGCTATCACGCTCTATGTCACGGTCGACTTCGACGAGTCCGCTCTGCAGTACGTAGAAGAGTACGCCTGGATCCCAGCCCTGGGGATCTCCTACAAGGTAGGGGTCGATGGCATCAGCACACCGATGGTGCTGTTGACGACTCTGCTCACCTTCCTGGTCTGTATTTACTCCTGGGATCTGGAGCATAGGATCAGAGCGTATTTTTCGTTTTTTCTGCTCCTCGATATCAGCCTGATCGGGACATTCGTGGCGATCGACCTGTTCCTGTTTTACGTCTTCTGGGAAGTGGTCCTGGTTCCGATGTACCTGATCATCAACATCTGGGGCGGGCCGAGGAAGGAGTACGCGGCGATCAAGTTCTTCTTGTATACGTTCCTGGGGAGCCTGGTCATGCTCCTCGGGATCATCGCCCTGTACTTCAACGCGGGGGTCGGCTCCTTCGATCTGACCGAGATCGCCGCGGCGAGCGATGGGTTCTCGCGAACGTTCCAGATCCTGACGTTCGCAGCCCTGTTCGTGGGGTTTGCGGTGAAGATGCCGGTCGTTCCCGTTCATACGTGGCTTCCCGACGCCCATGTCGAAGCCCCGACTGGCGGATCGGTCCTGCTGGCGGGCGTGCTGTTGAAAATGGGTTCCTACGGCCTTATCCGGATCGCTGTACCGCTGCTACCCGATGGGGCGGAGTGGTTCGGTCCCATCATGCTCGCGATCGGTATCCTGAGCATTATTTATGGGGCGTTGATCTGCCTGGCTCAACAGGATCTCAAGCGGTTGGTCGCCTACTCCAGCGTCAGCCACATGGGGATCGTCCTCCTGGGGATCGCCGGGTTGATCGAACTCGGCATCTCCGGAGCGGTGTACATGATGTTTGCCCACGGCTTCATCTCGGCGCTCCTGTTCATGATCGTCGGCAGCATCCACCACAGTGTCGGGACGAGGGAGATTCCGGCCCTCGGTGGGCTGGCGACGACGATGCCCAAGGCCGGATTCATCATCACCGCTGGGGCGCTGGCCTCCCTGGGCCTGCCAGGGATGGTCCAGTTCGTCGCCGAGTTCATGGTCTTCCTAGCGACCTATCAGGTCTTCGGTCTGCTGTTTATCCTGCCGGTCCTGACGGTGGTCATCACCGCCGGTTACTACCTGTGGGTGTTAAAGCGGGCGATCTTCGGCCCGGTCGCAACCGTCGCCGTCGAGGCCCATGATCTGCACGGGCATGAGTTCTGGCCGATGATGATCCTGATCCTGATGATCCTGTTCTTTGGATTGGCTCCGACGGTCGTGCTCGACTTCATCAATACCTCGGTGAACGCTGTCCTGGGAACGATGCTATGAACCCATCTGATCTGATCGGCGTATCTCCTGAGATCATTATGTTCCTGACCGCCGGGGTCCTGCTGTTCCTCCCGGAACGGAGCCACCGGTTGCAACCCGTCGCCGGGGCCGGGATCACCCTGGCGCTCATCTCGTTGAGCTGGCTGCCGTCCGATGAGCGGTTGTTCTCCGGGATGGTGACGCTGGATCCGTTCGCCCTGGTTTTCAAGGCCCTGTTTCTGGGGGTCACGCTGTTGATCGTTCTCGGGTCGGGGAATTACCTCAGCGGCCACAGGAATCAGTCTCAGTCCGAGTATTATGCGCTGATTCTGCTGGCAACGACGGGGATGATGGTGGTGGCCAGCGCCGCCGATCTGATCGCGCTGTTTATCGGGTTTGAGCTCTCCAGCCTGTCGACCTATGTGCTCGCCGGTTACTTGAAGAAGAACGCGACCTCCACCGAGGCGGCGACCAAGTTCTTCATCATCGGCGCGTTGAGCTCGGCGATCGCCCTGTACGGTATCTCCCTGATCTACGGCGTGTCCGGGACGACGGCTATCGCCGACATGACCGCCGGCCTTGAGGGGGACGCAGAGAGCTTCGGACTGATCTTCAATGTGGGGTTGGCGTTGTTGATCGTCGGTTTCGGATTCAAGATCACGGTCGTCCCCTTCCACATGTGGGCTCCAGACGTCTACGAAGGCTCGCCCACCCCGGTCTCCGCGCTGCTCACCGCCGGCTCGAAGACGATGGGCTTCGCCGCACTGTTCAAGATCTTCCTCGTCGGTCTGTTGGCCGTCAAGCTGGAATGGATCTATCCCATCGCCGTCCTATCGGTGCTCACCATGACCGTCGGTAACCTGATCGCGCTCCAACAGCTGAACATCAAACGGATGTTGGCCTACTCCTCCATCGCCCAGGCCGGATACATCCTGATCGCCTTCCCGGTCGGTACAGAGTACGCATTGACCGGAGGGATCTTCCATGCGATCACCCACGCGTTCATGATCGCCGGGGCGTTCCTGATCGTCGCCACACTCAGCATTGCCGGGGTCGGTGAGCGCCTGGATGACTACAAGGGACTGTCCCAAAGAGCGCCGGCTATGGCGTTTGCGATGGCGATACTCATGTTATCGTTGACGGGTATCCCTCTGTTCGCCGGGTTTGCGAGCAAGTTCGTGTTGTTCTCGAGCGCGGTCGACGCTGCTGTGAACGGAACCGGTTGGCTCATCTGGCTTGCGGGCTTCGCCTTTCTGAATTCGACGATCTCTCTTTACTACTTCGCCCGGGTCATCAAGTACATGTACGTAGACCCGGCCGAGCAGACGGAGCGGCTTTCGATCGCCCGCGGCCCTGGGATCGCGATTCTGATCGCGTTGTTGTTCGTGGTTTTCGTCGGCCTGTACCCAGACCTGTTCATCAACCTCAGTGCCCGCGCCGCCGCGGCGATCCTGCCACCATGACGAGACTCATCCATTTCGATGATGTAGTTCATAGCATTGCCTTCAGGTAGATAATTATAATGTGTGTATAATATAATATAGTGTTAATCAGGAGGAACAATTGAAGGTCGCGGTCCCCAAGGAGATCGTTCCGGACGAGAGACGGGTGGCGTTGGTCCCCGAGGTCGTCGCC
Source organism: Bipolaricaulia bacterium (assembly GCA_046758705.1). Taxonomy (GTDB): domain Bacteria; phylum Bipolaricaulota; class Bipolaricaulia; order JBHIAT01; family JBHIAT01; genus JBHIAT01. Next base: position 25,876 of record JBHIAT010000004.1, on the reverse strand, counting down.
CGGTTGGTGAAGTCCGAAATCGAGATTTGGGTCGAATCTGGGGCCGGGGAAGGCGCGTTCTTCCCCGACCCTGCGTACGAGGAGGCCGGAGCTAAGCTAGCCTCCGATCCCACCGCATTGCTCGGTGAAGCGGACGTCGTTCTCAAGGTGCAGCCACCGGTCCTGAACAACGACCTGGGCGTGCATGAACTGGAACTGATGAAACAGGGCGCAATCCTCATCGGGCTCCTCCAGGCGCGCGGCAACCCGGAGCTGATGAACCAGCTAGCCGAAAGAAAGATCACCGGCTTCAGCCTGGAACTCCTTCCCCGCATCACCCGGGCCCAGGAGATGGATGCCCTGTCATCGATGAGCACGATCGCCGGTTACAAGGCTGCCCTCATCGCCGCCGGCTCACTGGGAAAGTTCTTCCCGATGATGATGACGGCGGCGGGGACGATCATTCCGTCCAAGGTGTTCATTCTGGGAGCCGGTGTGGCCGGTCTACAGGCGATCGCTACCGCCAGACGCCTGGGTGCGATAGTCGAGGCGTTCGACATCCGGCCGGTGGTCAAGGAGCAGGTGGAAAGCCTGGGGGCGACCTTCGTCACAGTGGAACTGGAAGAGGAGCAGACCGAAGACACCGGAGGCTACGCCAAGGAGATCTCCGAGGAATCGCAACGTCGGGAGCAAGAGTTGATCCACCAGCACGTCCAGGAAGCCGATGCCGTCATCACCACCGCGCTGGTCCCGGGGAAAGCGGCTCCGGTGTTGATCACTGAGGATATGGTCAACGATATGAAACCGGGATCGGTGATCGTCGACCTGGCTGCGGAGGCGGGCGGCAACTGTGAGCTGACCGAGCCCGGGACCGAAGTCATTCACCATGGAGTCACCATCCATGGCCCACTGAACCTGCCGAGCACCATGCCGGTCCATGCGAGTCAGATGTACGCCAAAAACATCTCCGGTTTCCTGCTCCACCTGATCCAGGAGAATGAACTGCATCTGGACTTCGAAGATGAGATCACTCGGGAGACCTGCATCACACACGCAGGAGAGATCCCGCAAGCGCCGGCGCAGATGTGAGATAAGTCTGAGTTCGAGTTCGAGTTTGAGTTTGAGTCACTGAAGGGAGTGTTCGATTATGCTCGAAGGAATACTGGTTGGATTGTTCATCTTTGTTCTGGCCATGTTCGTCGGCTTTGAGGTGATCACCAAGATCCCGCCCACGCTGCACACGCCGCTCATGTCCGGTTCCAACGCCATCTCCGGGATCGCGTTGATCGGTGCTTTGGTGGTCGCCGGACCGCTGGACAAGAATTTGAGCACGACCCTGGGCCTGATCGCGGTAGTCCTGGCCACCGTCAACGTCGTCGGTGGGTTCCTGGTGACCGATCGCATGCTGCAGATGTTCAAGAAGAAGAAACAGGAGGATGAAAGTGCCTGACGCGGTTGAAACCTACCTGACTCCGTTGGCGTATCTGGTGGCCTCCGCCCTGTTCATCTTCGGCCTCAAGCGACTTGGCTCCCCGGCCACCGCTCGATCCGGAAATCAACTGGCCGCCGTGGGCATGCTCATCGCCGTGGTGGTCACCCTGCTCGATCGGGAGATCCTCAACTACGGATTGATCGTGGCAGGAATCGTCGTCGGCTCGGCCATCGGAGCGGCCTCGGCTCGGTTGATCAAGATGACCGCCATGCCCCAGATGGTGGGCGTCTTCAACGGCCTGGGCGGAGGAGCCTCGGCGTTGGTGGCATCTGCCGAGTTCGCTCGGCTCACATCGGGTGAGATCGTCGCATCGATCCCAACCGATACCATGATCACGATCTCGTTGGGGACGTTGATCGGCGCGGTCACCTTCTCCGGCAGTATGATCGCCTTCGGGAAGTTACAGGGGATCTTGACCGGCAGGCCGGTGACCTATCCCCTCCAAAAAATCGTTAACCTAATCCTGTTCCTCGGCATCCTGGGAATGGGAGGCTTCCTCGTCGGGTCGTCCCCGGACTCGACGATCTTCATCGTCCTGCTGGGGGTCTCCCTGGTTCTGGGGGTGCTGTTGGTCATCCCCATCGGCGGGGCGGACATGCCGGTGATCATCTCGCTGTTGAACTCCTTCTCCGGGCTGGCGGCTTCCGCTGCCGGGTTCGTGGTGGCGAACACGGTCCTGATCATCAGCGGAGCGCTGGTGGGGGCCTCCGGACTGATCCTGACCGCGATCATGTCCCGGGCGATGAACCGCTCCGTGGCGAATGTGCTGTTCGGGGCGGTCGGTACAGCCGATATGAAGTCCCCGGTGGTCGGGGCCGGCGCCAGCACAGATGGGAAATCGGTCCGGTCGGTCACCGCCGAGGACGCGGCCATCGTCATGGCTTACGCCGACTCGGTCATCATCGTGCCCGGTTACGGCATGGCGGTGGCCCAGGCACAACACGATGTTCGGGAACTCGCCGACCTCCTGGAGGCGCGAGGCGTGCAGGTGAAGTACGCCATCCACCCGGTCGCCGGCAGAATGCCGGGACACATGAACGTGCTGCTCGCCGAGGCGAACGTGCCCTATCCTCAGCTCTACGACATGGACGCCATCAACCCCGAGTTCAACCGCACCGATGTCGCCCTGGTCGTCGGTGCCAACGATGTGGTCAACCCGGCTGCCCGAACCGAGCCGGACAGCCCCATCTACGGCATGCCGATCCTGAACGTGGACAAAGCCAGGCACATTATCTTCCTCAAGCGCAGCCTGAATCCCGGCTTTGCTGGTGTCGATAACGAGCTGTTCTTCAACCCGAAGACGATGATGCTGTTCGGAGATGCCAAAGACTCGTTGGACGAGGTGGTGAGCGAGATCAAGAGCCTCTGATGCCTGCGTCGCTGCGGTGCTCACCTGCTGAGCCGATCGGAACAGATTGGATAAGGAGGGATCTTGATCATGAAGATCCAACGTGAGGTTGACACGCTGGCCCACGCCGCCCAACTGTTGGTAGAGTGCGAGGAACGAGGACGCCACCACGAGTTGATGTCTCAGGCCTTGGACAAGGTGATCTTACAGACCGGACCGTGGCAAATGGCCCACTTCATGGTCACGAGCGATGATGCCAAGGCGGTCGATGCGCTGCGAGCGTATTTGGAGGACTCGTGGAAGTGCTACCTTGATCTTGTCGATCAGTTGATCGGCGCGGTCGACTGGACCCGGGAGACCGGGGAACTGATCAGCGACTTCGGGGCGCATTAGACGGACTAGGCGCTTAAGCATACGGTGGAGATGGCCGCGACACAGCCCGCTTCTTTGGCCTCTACTTATCCGGTGTATCTGGACCTCTACGAACGAGGGATTCTGCGGGAGCGGGTGGCGCAGGCTCAGGCACGTCTCAGCGCCTGTACCCTCTGCCCCCGGGTCTGTCACACCGATCGCCTCGGCGACCAGGCTGGTGAATGCCGGGTCGGCCGTTATGCCCTCGTCTACTCCGCTTTTCCGCACTTCGGCGAGGAATCGGTGCTGCGGGGATGGCACGGGTCGGGGACCGTGTTCTTCTCCGGTTGCAACCTGCGCTGTGTCTTCTGTCAGAACCATGACATCAGTCAGACAACCCAAGGGGAAGCGGTCCGCCCTGAGCGGCTCACCAAGATCTTCCTCGATATCCAGGAGATGGGCTGCCACAACCTCAATCTGGTCACGCCGAGCCACGTCGTGGCTCAGATCCTGGAAGCGCTGGAACTCGCGATCCCTCAAGGACTTCGCCTGCCGATCGTCTACAACACTTCGGGTTACGACTCCGTTCAAGCGCTCAAGCTCCTTGCGGGAATCGTCGACATCTACATGCCGGACCTCAAGTACAGCGACTCCCGGGTCGCGATGGACTATTCGGGCGTCCGGGCTTACTGGGAGGTGGCCAGAAAAGCGATCGCGGAGATGCACCGACAGGTCGGGGATCTGACCGTCATGGACAGGCTGGCGAGACGCGGCCTGCTGATCCGCCATCTGGTGTTGCCCGAGGGTCTGGCCGGTACGCGAGCGGTGCTGGCGTTCATCGCCGCGCTGTCTCAAGACTCCTGGGTCAACCTCATGGATCAGTACCGTCCGGCGTATCGGGCGTTTGATCACCCGGAGCTGGCGCGACCGATCTCCAGACGGGAGTACCAGGATGCGGTGGCGATCGCCCGTCATCTCGGAATTCACCGCGGCATCCCGTTCGATGCCCTCTCATAAGCACCGTTCGTGGATCCGAAAATCAATAAGGACGGGCCGTGGAGAAAAATAAGCAAGGGAAGAGAGAAGCGCGGGATAGAAAACCCCGTGGCCAGAACCGCTTCCCCAAAATTCGCGGGGTGATCGCCGCTGCTATCGTCGTCGCCGGTGGCCTGATCGCTCTCAGTTATTGGTCCGCCACCCGATCTCAGGATCTCTCACCCCCCTCAATCCAGGTCGGACACACAAGCGGAGATCTTGCTAAAGGCTCCCCTGATGCTCCCGTGACGGTGATCGAGTTCTCCGACTTTCAGTGCCCCCACTGCGCCAACTTCACCCTGAATACCGCACCTCAGCTCGAAACATATATCAACACGGGGAAGGTGCGTTGGGTGTTCCGCAACTTTCCGTTCCTGGGCGAGGGCTCGGTGCGGGCTGCCGAGGCGGCGATGTGTGCCCATGAGCAGGGAACATTCTGGGCATATCACGATCGGCTGTTCCACCGAGCAGCGATCCGTCGACGGGGGGCGTTCGACGAGCAGGCGCTCAAGCGCCTGGCCGAAGAACTGCAGTTGGATACCCAGATGTTCAACAACTGCCTGGGGACTCGCAGGTACACCGATCAAGTCCAAGAGCAGTTCCGGGAGGGCCAACGCCTCGGCGTCCAGGGCACCCCCACCTTCTTCATCAACGGGCGCATCACCGCAGGTGATCTACCTTTGTCTACATTTCGGGAGATCCTCGAGGCCGAACTGGCCAACGCTGAAAGGGAAAGTTTCTGACCACCCATGTCTCAATCGATATGGTACCAGAAAGCCATCCCGTTTCTCGCCACCCTCGGCATTCTCGATTCCGGATACCTCACTTATACGCACGTCGCCCGGGTGGAGGCCGTGTGCATCGGAGCGGGATGTGGCCTCGTCGACGCGAGTCCCTACGCCGAGGTGATCGGGATTCCGGTGGCCGCTCTGGGGATGGGTAGCTATCTGATACTCTTGGGTCTGAGCCTCTGGGAGGGCCAGATCGCGGATGCACATCGGGATACACTGCAACTCGGCATCTTCGGCCTCGCCCTCGTCGGAACGCTGTACTCCTTCTACCTGATCTACCTCCAGCTGGCCGTCATCGACGCGATCTGCCTGTGGTGTCTTGTTTCTGCCGGGTTTATGACAGGGATCTGGGGCATATCGACCTTACGAATCGTGCGGTGAGGTTTGTCACGAATCATCTATGGAATGAGCGACTGGCCGGTTCACGGGTCCGGGGCGGATGAGCGCTGTTACAGTTACAGTTAAAACAATCACAACATCTGCCGCAGGTTGGGTTCGTCCCGGATGATGATCCGCCCCTTCTCCGAGATAATCAGCCCGCGCTGTTCCAGTGCACTCATGTTCAGGCTGACGGTCTCACGGGCAACGCCGATCAGGTCGGCCAGCTCGGTGCGCGAGAGCGGCACGTTGATGACGATGCCGTCTTGTGTTTGAACACCGTACCGCTCTCCCAGCTTGAGCAGCAGGTAGGCGAGCCGCTGCTTCGCCCCTTTATGCGAGGCCTCGAAAAGTCGGTCACGGAGTTCTTGCACCTCTTCGGCGAGCTTGGCCAAGACCGCAGCGGACAGAGCGGGGTACTTAGCAAGCAACTGTTCGAAATCGCGGTGATCGACGAACCCGATCTGAGTGGGCTCAAGGGCTTCGGCGTAGGCCTGGTATTGTCGATTCTGGGCCAGCGCGCTGATCCCTAAGATATCGCCGGGTCCGAGAATCTCGAAGGTGAACCGTTTCCCGCTCGTGGTGCGCCGGGCCAGCTTGACCTTGCCCTTGCAGATGATGTAGTAACCATAGAGAGGGGCATCCTCCTTGAGGATGGTCTCTCCTGTCTCGTAGTCAAGGACCCTGGTGAACTCCTCAGGTCGGAACGAGAACTCCTGACGGCTCAGATCAAGTAACACGCACCGGCCATCTAACTCGCAGTATAGACAGCGATCGACTTCGGCCATAGTCTGGTCACCTCACCTCCCAGGGATCTTGAGTAGCAGGTCAACCCCGATCTGGTTGGCCCTGGAACGTATGGATCTCCAGGGTCGTTCATGAGGTCCAATTGCCTGTCCTGTAATATTATATACCAGAAATATATTATCAATATCAATATCAATAGCAAAAAAACAGAACAGCGCTCATAGGCTAAATATGTTAAAATGACCATGTGACAATGATCAATACGTCCGCAGGGTTGCCGAGGAGGTAGATCAAGATCGATGACAGCGCATCTCATGTGTGCCGAATGCCCGAGTCCAAAAGGCTGCTCGTGGATCTTCTCGGACCTTGACGACGACGAGTTCTTCGGATTGCTCCATGGGGTCCAGGATGAAACCTATGGACCGGGTGAGCTCATCTTCCGACAGGGGGATGCGGCGGTAGGTCTGTACATTGTCTGTGCGGGACGGGTGAAGTTGGTCAAGCACTCGGTCAAGGGGAAACAACGGATCTTAAAGCTGCTCGACTCGGGAGAGGTGCTGGGAGAGGAGAGTCTGTTCGGCGACACGTACCACCAGGCCGATGCTGAAACCCTGAAGCCGACAGCCGTCAAGTTCGTGAGGCGGGGCGACTTCCTGAGCCTGACCTGTCGGCATCCAGAGGTTGGGTTCAAGCTGGTTGAAAAACTCTCCAGAGAGCTCAAGGGGTACGAGGCCAAACTCACGGAAACCACCTATGGAAGTGGTATGGAGCGGGTGGTCAGCGTACTGGTGCGTCTGGCACGAGCCTACGGGATCCAGGAAGCGGACGGCCTGGTCATAGAGATCGAGTTCACACGCAGGGAACTGGCCGAGATGGCCGGTGTCTCCCCGGAGACAGCCATCCGCATTTTGAGCCGACTTCATCGTAGGGGCCTTCTTAAGCTCAATGGCGGGATCAAGGTTCTGAATCCTGAAGGATTGGAACGGCTGTCAAGAACCCCTCCCATCACGCTTAAGGAGAATGTCCTGTAACCAGGGCACCCACTTCTCACGGGATATGATATAAGTCATCTTCTCAACTGATTTGTACTATGGCTTCCTGCACAGGGGGAGCTTATCCTGAAATAGGAAAAGAGGTGCGATGGATGCATGATATCAGGCTCGATACGTCGATCTTCAAGGCTTTAGCGCGCATGGCCTCAGAAGTGAGACAGTCATTAGAGAAACGCGGAGTGCGGGCCTTCAACGTGATGGGGGCCATCGGAAGCGGCAAGACGGAACTGATCGAAAGGATCGTCGAACGATTAGCAGAGGAGGTCCGGTTTGGAGCGATCGCCGGAGATGTGGCCGGGGACGATGATTACCGCCGTTACACCGATCTGGGCATTCCCGCGGCCAATCTGAACACCAAGACGGAGTGCCACCTGGACGCCCATATGGTGTTGCATACGCTGGAGAACCTGCCGTTGGACGAGCTCGATGTGCTGTTCATCGAGAACGTCGGCAATCTGGTCTGTCCCGCAGATTTCCCGTTAGGGGCCGAACGAGATATCGTGGTCATCTCCGTCACCGAGGGCGATGATATGGTTCGCAAACATCCCAAGATCTTCGCTCAAACCGACTTTGTCGTGATCAACAAGATCGATCTGGCCGATGCCGTCGAGGTCGATCCCAACATCATTCTCGATGATTATCGGCGGATTAACCCCCATGGCACCGCCGTGCTGACCGATGCGAAGCACGGCACGGGGATCGATCAGATCATTGAACGGTTGAGTTTGATCCCTATTATCTCTAGTTAAGCGGGTTAACATGCATGAGTTCTCGGTGGCCAACGAACTCGTCCGGACCCTCCTGGACCGGTTGGCCGAGGAACCGGTCAACCGGGTCAGAGAAGTCCGGTTGAGAAAGGGGGAATTGCTCATCCTGTCTGAGACGGCGCTGCAGAGCGCCTACGAGATTCTGACGGAGCGCACCGTGTTGGAAGGGTCGGAGCTGATCGTCGAGGAGGTCAAGGTCGGGATCGAATGCACCCTATGTGGTTATTCCGGCGGGATCGAATACCACAAGGATCTGGAATACCACTTTATCGTGCCCATCTTAACGTGTCCGAAGTGTGAGGGTGCGGTGGAGGTCACCGAGGGCAAAGATTTGCAGCTCGTCAGCCTGGTCGTTGAGGATGTAACAGAACCGGAGAAGGACAGGGACAATATCGGATGAATCAGGTTCAGAAGCGGATCACCGTGAACGGGATCGTGCAAGGTGTCGGATTTCGTCCGTTCATCTATCGCATCGCCATCGCCAACGGCCTGGCGGGCAGTGTTCGGAACCTGGGCGACGCCGGAGTTGAGATCATCGTCCAAGGCGACCCCGAGGACATCGACTGCTTCCTGCACGATCTGGAGGTGAAGCAACCTCCCTTGTCCGAGATCGAGTCGTTGGAGGTGGCCGCGATCCGATTGAACGGTCGATTGACCGACTTTTTGATCCTCGACTCCGAATCGGGGGGGACCGGGTCCGGCACCATCCCTCCAGATACGGCCATCTGCGCTGAGTGCGTCGATGACGTGAGGAACTTCACCCGTTACCATCACTATTGGGCGACCTCGTGCGTGAACTGCGGCCCACGGTTTACGGTGATCGATCGATTGCCTTACGACCGGGAGCGAACCTCGATGGTCGATTTTCCGATGTGCTCGGATTGTGAAGCCGAGTATACCGACCCACTTGATCGCCGCTACCACGCTCAAACGATCGCCTGCCAGACCTGTGGACCCCAACTTTCCTTTAACTTCGACGGCTGTGAGGATCCGATCGGAGAAGCAGCGGGCGCGCTTAAGCAGGGAAGGATCGTCGCCATCAAGGGCATTGGTGGCACCCATCTTAGCTGCGATGCTACCGATGAACGAGCGGTCAGCAGGCTGCGTAGGCGACGGAACCGACCGATGCGGCCGTTTGCTTTGATGGCCACCGAGGAGATGCTCTCCGAGATCGCGATCATCTCCGACGAGGAGCTGGAGATGATGCGGACGTTCCGACGGCCCATCGTGATCCTGAACCGGCGAAACGGATCAGCGTTGGCGTCCTCAATCGTACCGGGGCTGCACAACCTCGGCGTCATGTTGCCTTACTCGGGCCTTCACTATCTGCTGTTCGACCGGATTGATTTCCCGCTGGTGATGACCAGCGCCAACATGCCAGGAGAGCCCGTGCTGATCGAGAACGAGGAGATCGAAGCACGCCTGAAGGAGGTCGCCGACGATTTTCTACTGCACGACCGGCGGATCGTCGCCCGATGCGACGATTCGGTCATGCGATGGAGCGGTGGGGGATGGAGGCTCATCCGCCGCTCCCGCGGTTGGGCACCTGCCCCCATCGAGGTTGCCCTCGACCTCGACTGCGAGTCGATCCTGGCGTTGGGCCCGGAGCTGGATGTGGCCGCCGCCGTCTACGCCGACGGCAGGTGCTACCTGTCCCAATATATCGGAGATGTTGACAACGTCGAGACCTTCAACTATTTGAAGCAAGCGATCGAACATCTGCTCAGGATCACCGGTCAAAGCATGCCAGAGTATATCGCCTGCGACCTGCACCCACAGTTCATGACGACCCGGCTGGCTGAGGAACTCGGGGGTCAGGTGACCCCAGTTCAACACCATCATGCTCACATCGCCTCGGTGCTGGGAGAACACGATCTGGAGAGAACGGTCGGCATTGCCTTGGATGGGATCGGGTACGGAGCCGACGGACGGGTGTGGGGGGGAGAGGTGCTCATCGCCACCCGGTCCGACTTTGACAAGGTCGGCGGGCTGAGCAACGTGCCGATGCCAGGGGGGGACGTGGCAACCCAGTATCCGGCCAGAATGGTCGCCGGGATCCTCTACGCGAGTAGAAAATACAGCCGAGACGAGCTTCGAGACATCCTCAGCCGCCATGTGGAATTTCGTCATGGAACAACTGAGCTGGAGGTGGTGCTCCAACAGTTGAGAGCGGGCATCAACACCTTCGAGACGAGCAGCGCCGGTCGGTTCCTCGATGCCGTCAGCGCGCTGCTTGGCATCTGTGACGAGCGGACTTACGAGGGGGAACCGGCCATGAAGCTGGAGTCGGCCGCTGTCGCGGGGAACGCGCTCGATATCCCCCTAAACTTTGACGTGGACGGGGGCCGAAAGCTGCTGAACGTGCCCGCCCTGTTCGAGGAGATCCTCCGGTTGAAACGGAAGCGAGCGGTTGAGGATGTCGCCGCCACCGCCCAACACGCCCTGGCACGCGGGGTGGCGAGGATCGCGATCGAGGCCGCCGAAGCAAACCGGATACCGACGATCTCGTTAAGCGGCGGCGTCGCTTATAACGATAGGATCGCTTCTGCGATCAAAGCGGAGGTCGAGACGGCCGGTTATCGCTTCTATACCAATGAGAAACTGCCCTGTGGTGATGGAGGGATATCGTTCGGCCAGGTGGTGGCCGCCGGAGCAAAGTCGAAGTTGAAACGAGGAGTAATTGCCAACATCCCCCCTGAAGTTTAGGTTCCTGACCAAACTCATTTTATAATCTGATTCAAATCATAGGATTCTTCCTAAAAACCTGGTTAAAATAAGTTTAGCGGAAGCGATAAGAGGTGAAGGATGCCATGACGATGAAGACCGAAGCACTAGAGTATCACCATCGGTATCCACCGGGAAAGCTGGAGGTGGTGCCAACCAAGCCGTGTGTCACACAACGAGATCTATCGATGGCCTACACACCCGGCGTAGCAGAGCCGTGTCGCGCCATCGTGAGAAATGAGGAGGAGAGTTTTACCTATACCGGCAAAGGCAACTTGGTGGCGGTCATCACCAACGGCACGGCTGTCTTAGGACTCGGAGACATCGGACCGTTGGCCGGCAAGCCGGTGATGGAAGGGAAGGCGGTCCTGTTCAAACGGTTCGCCGACATCGACGTCTTCGACCTGGAGCTCGCGACCGGCGATCCCGATCAGTTCGTCGAGGCGGTCAAGCTGTTGGAGCCGACCTTCGGCGGCATCAACCTGGAGGACATCAAAGCCCCCGAATGCTTTTACATCGAGGAACGGCTGCGCCGGGAGATGAACATCCCGGTCTTCCACGACGATCAGCACGGCACGGCGATCATCTCCGGGGCGGCGCTGCTCAACGCGCTGGAGCTGGTCGAAAAGGAGATCGACCAAGTCAGGATCGTCTTCTGCGGGGCGGGGGCGGCGGCGATCGCCACCGCTCGGTTCTACCTGGAGCTGGGCGCCAGAAACGAGAACATCATGATGTGCGACCGGGCGGGCGGCATCTACACAGGCCGTGACGAGCATATGAACCCTTATAAGGCCGAGTTCGCCGCTGAAACGAACGCCCGGACGCTTGAGGAGGCGATGGTCGGGGCCGACGTGTTCATCGGGCTTTCGGTCGGCGGACTGGTCTCCCAAGAGATGATCCGTTCGATGGCGGACAGGCCGATCATCTTTGCGATGGCCAACCCCGACCCCGAGATCAGCTACGAGGACGCCAAGGCGGCGAGACGTGACGCGATCATCGCCACCGGCCGCTCCGACTACCCCAACCAGGTCAACAACGTCCTCGGTTTCCCGTTTATCTTTCGCGGGGCGCTCGATGTGCGGGCCACCGAGATCAACGAAGCGATGAAAGTTGCCGCAGCCAGAGCGCTGGCGGACCTGGCCAAGGAGGACGTGCCCGATGCGGTCGTCAAAGCGTACGGGAACCGATCGCTTCATTTCGGTCCCAACTATCTGATCCCGAAGCCTCTGGATGCTCGGGTGCTCTTCTGGGAGGCGCTGGCCGTCACGAACGCCGCGATGGATTCGGGGGTGGCCCAGAGAGAGATCGATATCGAGACGTACACAGAGCAGTTGGAGGCCCGTCTGGGAAAGTCACGGGAGATGATGCAGATCATCTTTCACAAAGCCCAAAGCGATCCCAAGCGGATCGTCTTCACGGAGGGGGAGCACGAGAAGATCATCCGGGCGGCTCATCGGCTTGTGGAGGAGCGAATCGCCGCACCGATCCTGCTCGGCGATCCGCTGAAAATCCAGGGGACGGCTGAGGAGCTCGGATTCGACCTGGATGGCGTTCAGATCATCGATCCGGCGAGTTCGGAGAAACGGGAGCCCTATACCCAGCGATTGTACCTGCTGCGCAAACGAAAGGGGATCACCTGGACCGAGGCCTGGGAGTTGATCACCCGACGGGATTACTTCGCTTCGATCATGGTCGAGATCGGCGATGCGGACGGGATGATCTCCGGATTGACCTTTCATTACCCCGAAGCGTTGAGACCCCCGCTTCAGATCATCAAGACCGGCGAGGATTGTTGCATCGCTGCCGGGGTCTACATGGTGACCACCAAGAACAAAGTGGTGTTCTTCGCCGACGCCACGGTGAATATCGAACCATCGGCGGAGGAGCTCGCCGAGATTGCGATCCTGACCAGTCGGCTCGCCAGAGATTTCGATGTGGAGCCCAAGGTGGCGATGCTGTCGTTCTCCAACTTCGGCAGTGTCCGCCATCCCAAGACCGAAAAGATCAGACGGGCGGTCGAGATCGCGAAGGAGCAGGAACCGGATCTGATGATCGACGGGGAGATGCAGGCCGACACCGCGCTGGTCTCCGAGATCCTGACCGAGACCTATCCGTTCAGCAACCTCAAGGCGGAGGCCAACGTGCTGATCTTCCCCAATCTGGAATCGGGCAACATCGGCTATAAGATCCTTCAGCGGTTGGGCAATGCCGAGGTTGTCGGCCCGATCCTCGTCGGCATGAAGAAGCCGGTTCATATCCTCCAAAGGCACGATGAGGTCAAAGATGTCGTCAACCTGACGGCCATCGCCGTCGTCGAAGCTCAGGCGGAGCAGTGCACCCGGTGCGATTCACCTTGAGAGAAAATTCGGTGACACCTCATGCTCACCGCGCGCACCGAGACGACCGATCGGGTGGTCGGCCTGGAGTTGGGTGCAGACGATTACGTACCCAAGCCGTTCGATCCCCACGAGCTGGTGGCTCGGGGTTAGGCCTGGCGATCGCCAAGGCGCTGGTCGAGGCCCACGGCGGGCGCATCTGGGCCGAGAGCCAACCGGGCCACGGGGCGACCTTCGTACTCATCTTGCCAGTCGTGACAGAGTAAGTTAAGATCTCTTCGTAGAAAAATGGCTGAATCCAAGGCACAACGGCCCGATAAAGAGCGAAAGAAATCCTATTTAGCGCAGATCCTGAACCGACTGGGAGTGAGCACGACACAACGACTTGATGGAATCCTGGGATGGGTCGAGGTGATCGCCATCGCCGGAGCGTTGGCCTGGTTAGTGATAACGTTCGTCACAGTGCGGGTGAATGTGCCGACCGGATCGATGGTTCCGACTATTCGGGCCAGGGACAGCTTCTTCGTCGACAAGATTTCCTATCGATTCCGGGAGCCAAATCCGGGTGACATCATCGTCTTCTGGCGTAAGGAGGAGAATGGACAACGGCTCCGCCTCGTCAAACGGCTGATCGCTACCGAGGGTCAACGGGTCCAGATTGAGAATGGTGATGTCCGCGTGAACGGGGAGAAACTGGTCGGCGAGGCGTTCGATCGCTATTACTGCAACGCCGGGATCATGGGATTTGAGGAGTGGATCGTCCCCGAGGACTCCTACTTCGTCCTCGGAGATAACAGCCCCAACAGCCTGGACAGCCGCTTCTGGGAGTTTGTCTCCAAGGACGATTTCATCGGTGAGCCGTTCTTCAGAGTCTGGCCGTTGAATCGGATCGGTTTTATGAACAGTTACTTCGGCTCCGCTCAGGCGGAGGCGGAGACCGTGACAGGCAATCGATGTCGGCGGTCATCTCATCTTGGAGCAGATTGAGTAAAGTCCACTTCCCATAAAGGTTTGAAGCCGGTTCTCGCTGGTAGTTTAACACCTACCTGAAATCTTCACAACCCGTTCATCGCTCTTTTCCATAACGCTCCCGCGCCACCTTGTCCTCTGCGCCGTGGCGATCCTCCCAGAGTGTGAGAAATCTAACATCCTCTCATGACCAAGCGCACCCCTTGAATTGCTCGAAATCATTGAAAATTTTGCTTTGATCCGTTAGATTCAATAACGATGGCAATGAAAAGGGAAGGAGTGAGCACCATGAGAAAAAGGATTAGTGCCACACTAGCGATCATGATCACTGGGGCGTTGTTATTAGGGGCTGCGACCGTCACCGAGGAGGCTGCCGAGGAGGATATAGACATGGCCTTGATCGAGGCGGGCAAGACCCTGTTCTTGAGGTTCGGCTGCGCCGCATGTCACGGTCTGGATGCTGAAGGCAGCGCCTTTGCCCCCGCCCTGCCGGGTCACTCCCGGGAGGCCGTCTTTAGACAGACACGCACCCCCCGGGGCGCCATGCCTGCCTTTTCTACAACCCAGTTGAGCGATGACGACCTGGAGAAGATCGCGGCCTACATCGTCAGCTTAGAGGGCGAGCACGCCCACGAGTTCGAGCTGGAGGCGCCGGAGCTGGCCCACCACCTTATGGCTATAGAGTCCATCAAGGTGGACGACCTTCAGGATGCCGCCCACCACGTCCAGCACGCCCTGGACTTTATCCACGAGCACGCGCATGAGCACCAGATGGAGGAGGTGCTCGAGCTGCTGGCCGCAGGCGAGGCCCACGAGGCAGAGCACCTGCTGGCGGAGATGGTCGGAGTCCTGGCTGAGCAGGAGGGCAAGTCCCTGGCTCAGTTCCATCTGGAGCTGGCGCTCACGGCCGTCCGCGATCATGATATCCAGGAAACGCAGCACCATCTCACTCACTTCATAGAGCTGGCCTCCGACATAGAAAAGATCGAAGCCCAGAAGGCCCTGGACCTCCTCGCTGCAGGAGATACGCACAACGCTGAACACCGCATAGAGGAACTGCTGGGGGTGAACCCCCACGGTGAGTAGGAAAATTCCAGGAAGATCGATGGTCCGAACAGGTTGCTTAAGGGACAGGGAGCCTCACTTACCCCTGATCTTCTCAAGCGCCCCGGCGGCTGCCTGGCGCACGCTCTCGTCCTCGTCCTGAAGCGCTTCGGTCAAGGCAGGGACTGCCTCCTGGGCGTCAGGGCCCATCTCTCCCAGCAACCAAGCGGCGAACCTGCGCACGTCCCCGTTCACATCCTGCAGTGCCTCGACCAACGCGGGCACCGCCTCCTGGGTGCCAGGACTAATCTCCCACAGCGCTCCAGCGGCGTAATAGCGAACCTCCAACTTTTCATCTCGCAACGCTTCGATCAGTACGGGCACCGCCTCCCAGGCGTCCGGGCCAATCCCTCCCAGCGCCTCGGCAGCGTTCCGGCGAACCCGCCATTCCGTATCTCGCAATGCCTCGATGAGATCGTTGATCTCTGGGTTGTGATCCGCGTGTGCGGCAACGACGCCTGTTAATACGACTAACGTCACAAGCACCCAAGACAGCGCTGTTCTACTCACCATTCTTTCTCACAATCCCTGGTATGGATTCTACCCCATTGGTTCTCGATTATCGGTGAGGTTTCTCACAAATCATCTGTGAGATAACTCACTGCTGCGGCGATCTTCCCGTAGTGTGAGAAATCTAACAGACTGAGATGATCTAGATCATTGCAACTCTTGTTCCATCCCATTAAATTTAGATGATAAAGGTTTTAAAGGGGATGACTCCCCATATAGTGGGTAGGAAAATCTAGGAAGATAGCATGAAAATAGACCGCTCTCAATCTGAACAGTGGAGGAAACTGAAGGTCAATATCGCCCTGTTCTCTGATCTCAGCCGAGAAGAGCTGGTAGAACTCAACACCACCATCAAACCCATCGACTATGGACGTAGAGAGCTCATCTTCCAGCAGGGAGCTCCGAGCTTTGGCCTCTACATCATCTTGGAAGGAAAGGTCAAGTTGATGAGGGAGCTGCAGGCTGAGAAATCAAGGATCTTAAAGATCCTCGGCCCTGGAGAGGTTCTAGGTCTGGATATCCTGTTCGACAGCGCTACCTACGCAACCTGTGCCAAGACCCTGGAACCCTCCCGATTGGGATTTATCGAACGGCAGGAGTTCCTGCGCTTCATTGTCCAGCATTCCTGCATCTTTCCCAGGATCGTGGCTCAGCTCGCCGACGATCTCAGAGACGCCTGGAACGAATTGGCTGAAGCGGCTGCTTATCTGTCGGTCAGGGAGAAACTTGCCCGAGTTCTGCTCGATCTGGCGGAACGGTTCGGGGTGGAGGGACGTTCCGGGGTAGTGATCGGGGTGAGGTTGAAGCGGATAGAACTCGCGGAGATGATCGGGGTGGCTCCAGAGACATTGGTTCGAGCGTTGGGCCAACTGAAGGAGCGAGGGTTGATCACCTTAGAGGGTCGGCAGATCATCATCAGCGATCGAAACGGCTTAGCGGGGAAAATGTAGAGTCCTAATCGCTCACAAGTGTGAGAAATCTAACAGCTCTCTATGACTAAGCGCATTTCTCAACCTGCTTAAAATCATAGCAAACTTCGCTTTACCCCATTAGAGTGGATAATGATGGTCATGGCCAAGCGACCTGGACCAAATCTCAAGGAGGTGGATCGATTGTCAAGAAGAACGAAGGGAGTATCTATACCGCTGTTGTTAAGTGTTGGGCTTCTCATTGTCCTATGGCCGGTTTTCACATACGGGGAACCGATAGTATCCGTTCAGGCAGTCAGAACGGATATCACCGTCGACGGCGATACCAGCGACTGGATCGGGATACCGGGGACGGCCGTCTCTATGGTGCCGGCCTTCGGCCCCCCCACCCGGTTCGTCGATGTCGAGCTGAGAGCCGCCTACAACGATGACCAGGTGTTCATCCTGCTCAAGATCCAGGACGATTACGACCTCGTCATTGGGAACCACCACCTGTCGGGCCACATCGCGGTGCAGTTCGCCATCGATGCGGGCGCCGGTCCCCACATGGGCACGGACGGGGTGAACCTGTCCACCAGTCTGGGGATGGTCGATATCTGGCACTGGGAGCTTGAGACCTCGCCGGGCGTCCTGACCGGAGGGTTGGCCAGCTCTACCGGAGGCGCAGGGGGGAACGATCCCGACGCAAACTTCGACGATGAGTATGCCACCACACCATTCGATCGACACGATGACGACCAAGACAACAAGCTCACCGGCGCCTGGAGCCACACAGGCCAAGCGGGCGGCAACGGGACACCGGGGGTCTACATCTTTGAGATGTCAAGACCGTTGCAGACCGGCGATCCTCAAGATCTTCAGTTCCTCATTGGAGAAACGTACCAGCTGGCGTTGGCGTACTGGGATCCGGACGAGACGCCGAACGGCTGGACGGATGCCGGACATTTGCAGAGTACGAACTTCGTCTGGATCGCCTTGAAGTTGGGGTAGGAATAGGAACGGAAAAGGAGAGTCCCGGCATCAGAGCAGAGTCCGGGGCTCTCCTGTATTCTGTAGGGAAGCGTGTGAGAAATCCAACACCTTTTCATGATCAAACGCATCCTTTGGACTGCTTAAAATCATAGCAAACTTTGCCTCACCCCATTAGAATAGATAATGCAAGCCACAAAAAGGAGAGCCCCGGCATTGGAAGGGTACGGGGGCCGAGGATGAGTATGAGTAAACCACCGTTTCAAGATGGCCAGCAAAGGCGTTTCCTCCGGGTCTTCTCCGGGCTCAGCGATCGTGCGTTTGATGAGCTGCTGACGCTGATGGAGCCGCTCAAATACAGAAAGGGAGAGATGATCTTCCAAGCTGGCTATCCAGCTCCCGGTCTTTTTATCATCTGGAAGGGGAGAGTCGAACTGGTACAGGGACTGCAGGATGGGAGGCAGATCCGCTTGAAGTTCCTCGGACCGGGGGAGATCCTGGGTGAGGAGATCTTCTATCGGGGAGCCTTCTCCACCGATTCCAGGGCTGTGGAGCCTACGGAGCTGGGGTTCGTCGATCGCAACGCACTGCTCGCCTTCCTCAAAACGCATCCTTCCATGCTGTATAAACTCATGAAGAAGCTCAGCAAGGAGATTCACGCCATCTGGGATGAGCTGGTAGAGACCCCACAGCCGGGATGGAGGAGCGGTTCATTCGGAGAATCGAAGGACTATAACATAATGAGCTCCTAAAATGCGCTATTTACGTCAGGAGACGTTCGCTATCATTGCGATGTTTCTCTTTGTGATCCTGATCCTGCCCATTTTTCCCTTCTATTCTGCCTCCGCCTATCCTATCCGCGGAACCCAGGAACACGTCTGTTGCCACTCCCATGGAGAGCCAGACCACCGTCATTCCGAACGGTGCCATCTGTGTTCTCCTTGCGATTGCATCACGAATGCCGTTCCCGGCTCCGATCAGCCTCGTCTCTGTAGCTCTGAAACAGACAAGTTCAAGGTCGAGATCCAGCGGAGGCTGGCGGCAGGGAACCCTGACGCTTCCATACCCACCTTAATGACCAATAGACTCGCCACGGCGAGCGCTTCACCATCAGCCCCAGATAGACAGATACTATTCAGCGTGCAGCTGGAGTAACCCATTCCATTTCAACCACTTACCTCATTGAACCCACATTAAAGTTTCGGTGAACGACAACGGGAAGAGGAGGTGATGGAAATGGGTGACGCCCAAACTAAACAAAGAAGAGAGCTACAGCAGATCGATATCGATCTCTTCTCCGATCTCAGCTGGGAAGAGCTTAACACTAGCATCAGATCCATCGACTATGGAGATGGAGAGCTCATCTTCCAGCAGAGAGCTCCGAGCTTTGGCCTCTACATCGTCCTGGAAGGAAAGGTCAAGTTGATGAGGGAGCTGCGGGCTGAAAAACCGAGAATCTTAAAGATCCTTGGCCCTGGAGAGACCCTGGGCCTGGACACCCTGTTTGACGACGACACCTACGCAACCTGCGCCAAGACCCTGGAACCCTCCCGATTGGGATTTATCGAGCGGGAGGACTTCCTGCGCTTCATCGCCCGGTATCCCTCCATCCTCCCCAGAATCGTGGCTCAGCTCGCCGACGATCTCAGAAACGCCTGGAATGAATTGGCCGAAGCTGCCGCTTACCTGTCGATCGAGACGAAGCTTGCCCGAGTTTTGCTCGATCTGGCGGACCGGTTCGGGGTGGAGAGACCCTCCGGTGCAACGATCGGGGTGGAGCTAAAACGGATAGAACTTGCGGAGCTGATCGGCGTGGCTCCAGAGACGGCTATCCGGGCATTGGGTCATCTGAAGGAACAAAAGCTGATCTCTCTGGAGCGCCGCCGGATCATCATCTGCGATCGAGAAGGCTTGGAGAGACAGAGATAGAAAATCTTATCTAAGGAAGGAGTGGTCGAAGATGGCCGGTTTTAGAGTCTGGGACCGGGTTGGCATCGAGGGACTGCTCGATCACCTCACCAAGGCCGTTTTGGATGAGATCACTGACCAGTACGATGCCCCATCAGAAGCGTTTCAAGGCCGCATTCGCAGTGCGATCAAGCGAGTGCTCAACCATGATATCTACGCCTCCCCGACGTGTGGCGACTTTGCTTTCTGTCAGGAGGAGGGGCGCGCCAAACCCTGGTCAAGGCAGACATACAACTGGGGATTGATCAGCAAACCCGACGAGGATTTCTGACAACAGCGATCAAGAAGAGAAGGGAGATCGATGACAGCACATCTCGTCTGTGACAAATGTCCGAGTCCGAAAGGCTGCTCCTGGATCTTTTCGGACCTTGACGATGGTGAGTTCTTCGCCTTTATCGATGAGACCAAGACCATCACTTATGCCCAGGATGAGCTCATCTTCCCAGAGGGAAGTCCAGCGGTTGGTCTGTACATCATCTGTAGCGGACGGGTGAAGTTGGTCAAGCGCTCAGTGAAGGGAAAACGACGGATCCTGAAGCTGCTCGACTCGGGAGAGGTGCTAGGAGAGGAGAGTTTGTTCGGCGACATGTACCACCAAGCGGATGCTCGGGCTCTGGAACCGACGACCGTCAAGTTCGTGAGGCGGGGCGACTTCCTGAACCTGATCCACCGGCATCCGGACGTCGGGTTCAAACTGGTCGAGAAACTGTGCAGAGAGCTCAAGGGGTACGAGGCCAAACTCACGGAAACCACCTATGGAAGTAGTAAGGAACGGGTGATCGGAGTGCTGGTGCGTCTGGCACGGGCCTACGGGATTCAGGAAGCAGATGGTCTGGAGGTAGAGATTGAACTCACGCGCAGAGAGCTGGCCGAGATGGCCGGTGTCTCCCCGGAGACGGCTATCCGCATCTTAAGTCAATTGTATCGTAGAGGTCTTCTCAAACACAACGACGGGATTAAGATCCCCGACTTCGAAAGGCTGGAGCGGCTCTCATCTCCCCCTCTCGTCGCGCTCAAGGAGAACGTTCTGTAACGCTAACGTTCAAATGCCGGTAAGTCGGGAGATCTGTCTCACCCGAGCGGAGAATATCCCGGTGGGGGTACGCACCCGGGTGAACTCCACGATGACTTCGAACGTGTCCGCGTCGTAGACGACCACCCGATCTTCTCCCCAGATGCTCACGTAGACGTGCCGGCCGTCGGCAGTGAACTCCGGATGGACCGATCTCATCCCCGGCCGCAACGTCCGCACCACCTCCAGGCTTTGCTTGTCGATGACCTGAATGCGGTCGTTGTTCGGGCCAAGTGCGACATCCGCCCAGACATAGGGGCTCTCCGGATGGGCGGCGACGAACAGGCTGGGTCCCCCCATCTCGATCCGCCTGACCACTTCAAAGGTGTCAAGATCCCAGACCGTTAGATAATCACTCCCAATGGATGGGGTGAAGACGAGGGTCCGGTCGTCGCTTCGGACGATCGCCTCAGCGTTCAGGTAGGGGTGGCGGCCGGTCAGGACCCGATCGACGATTTGCTCCGCCTCCAGGTCGATCGCCACCAGACGATCGTCGCCCTGGGAGGCGACCACAAGCTGCCGACCAGCGGAGGTGAGCAGACCGCCTTGAAGCGTGCGGCCCACCTGCTCGATGGTGGCAACGATCGGAAAGTTCGCCGACGGCTCGACGAGCCACACCTGACCGGCCTCCTCCAACACCAGGACGAACCGACCCCGGCCGGCGGGCGTGTAGGCCACGTAGTTCACCCGGGACTCGACCGCTTCGCCGTCCGGATCGACCCCGAACGTGCGGATGAGCTTCAGCGGTTCCAGCGTCTCAGCGGTCAGAACCACCGCGCTGTTGGGGATGTAGTTGCCGGCCATCAGGTAACGGCCGTCGGCGGAGATCGCCAGCCCTCGGGAGTCGATCCCCACCCGGACCTTGCGGACCGGCTGGAGCGTGTACAGATCCACCTTGTAGACCCAGCCGTTCCTGGCAATCAGGTAGAGCCAGCGTTCGTCGGTCGGGTCGTAGACGATCGTATTCGTCTTGTAGCCTGCGTCCAGGATGCGGCCCAGAAACCGATTCTCGTGGCCGTCGACGAAGAACAGATGGCCGACGTCCCGCTCGGTGACCACCATCAGATCCTCGATGCTGCGAATCTCGTAGGCCGGTTGCTCGGGGAGTTCCTCGTCGAAGATGAGCACCTCAAACGACCCCCAGATGTCCATCATCCCCCAGCGCAGCGCTTCCGGTGAGGGGGGGACCTCCTTGATGAACCGGACAAGCTCCTCGACGTTCTCCCGGGTCAGCACATCGAGCCAGACGGGCATGGCGGTGCCGGGGATGCCATTCAGGATAATCTGTTTCAACTCCTCGTCGCCCCGCGTCGCCAGCCGTTGTGGGATAAGTGCCGGACCGAGCCCTCCCTGGCGTCGATCGCCATGACAGGCTGCGCACTCCTCCTGAAACAGAATCTCTACCTCTCGCCTGACCCGCGTCTCCGGCATCCCTCGGTCGGCGAGATAAGCGAGCAGGCTGGCCATCAATGTCAGGATCAGGATCGCAATCGACCGGTTCCTTCGCATCGGCGTTTCACCCCCCCTGGTGTTTCCTCCCGGTGCGCTTCAGTCCTCGAAGCAACCCGTAGCTGATCAGCCCAACGGCGACCGGGGCCACGACCGCGATGATCCGCAACACCGTTGAAGACAGCCCCACTTCCTCCTTATAGCCGGCGAGCGACAGGACGAGCAACAGGACGCTCATCCCGATCCCGATCGCGGTCCTCAGCGGTATGCGCAGCGGGTCATCCATATAGTACTTGGGGGTGTCCGCCCGATCGATGAACGGGATGAGCAACAAGAGCAGGATGACCAGTCCCGGGAATAGGACCCCGCCAATCGCCTCGGGGCCAATGGTCGTCCCCAGGAACCGGAACTCCATCCATCCCGGGATCAACTTCAACACCCCGAAGACCCACAGGAAGTACCAATCCGGCTTTACCACTGGCGTGCCCGGTCGCGGCGGACCGTAGAGCTCCACCGGATGGACGGGCAGGAAGCCGGAGATGAGCAACACCCCTCCGACCAGAAACAGAAACAGCGCGGCCATCAACGCCGTCTGCTGTGGCCAAGCCGGCACCCCGATGAGTTTCGTCCCCTGGGTCTTCGCCCGGGCATAGGGCGGTTCGCTGTGCTTTTGCTTGAGCAAGATGAGCATATGGACCGTCAACAGGCCGATGATGATCAGCGGCATCAAGATCACATGGTAGGCGAAGAACCTCGGGATCGTGCCCGGGGCCGGGAACTTGCCGGCGAAGACGAAGTCGGCAAACGCCGGCCCGATCCAGGGGACCGACCGGGTGATCCCGTAACCGATCGTCGTTGCCGTAACCGAGAACTCGTCAAACGGCAGCAGGTAACCGACAAACGAGGCCACCACCGTCACCATCAACAGCAGGAACCCCACCACCCAGTTGAGCTCTCGCGGTCTCTTATAGGTGCCGGTGAAGAAGATCCGCATCAAGTGTAGGATCGCAGCGACGATCATGATGTGGGCCGACCAGTGATGGACCCGACGGACGATCAGGCCGAACGGCGTGTCGTTGATTCGCATGACACTCACGTAGGCTGCCGGAACCTGCTCCCCGTTGAACTCGACCAGCTGCGTCGACGGCTCGTACAGGAACGCCAGATACAGGCCGGTGATCACCAGGATGATGAAGCTGAACAGCGCGATCTCCCCGAGGAAGAAGGTGGAGTGGACAGGAAATGCTTTTCTGAGATATTTTCTGGAAAATCGGTCCAGGTTCAGCCGCGCGTCGAACCATCCGGATTCACTGCTTCCGTGCGCGCTCACCAATGCCTCCTTCCGAGACCTCATATTACAACACCCCGACCGATTCCTCAAAGTCGCCGTCGGCGACGATCTCACCTTTACCGTTGATCCGGATGGGAAGTTGGGGCAAGGGCCGGGGGGGCGGCCCGCTGATCACTGTGGCTCCCCGCTTCGGATCGTAGAAACCTGCATGGCACGGACAATGGATGATCCCCTCCTTGCCGAACCCCGCTTCAAGCTTCTTCAGGACCGTGCAGCCGAGGTGTGTGCACAGGGCGCTGTAACCG
This sequence comes from Bipolaricaulia bacterium, assembly GCA_046758705.1. Lineage (GTDB taxonomy): Bacteria > Bipolaricaulota > Bipolaricaulia > JBHIAT01 > JBHIAT01 > JBHIAT01. Next base: position 2,310 of record JBHIAT010000004.1, on the reverse strand, counting down.
ACGAATCCCACCGCCGTCCACTCCAGCCGGGTGGGCGGCTCAAGCACCTCGGGGTCGAACCGGGCCAGGAGGATGATGGCATCCCCGATCTGCTCCTTTCCCTGTGGGAAGACGAGCACCGCTTCACCGGGAGCCAGGCTCTCTCGGGTGATGACCGTCCCTCGGTTCGCTCCCTGGGCGAAGACCAGCCGATCCCCGGACGAGATCAGCGCTCCGACCTCTCCGGCTCCCTCGGAGGGCTTGAGGAACCGGAGAATCGACAGGACCGAGGCGATCAGGCTTCCAGCCCCCAACCCCATCAACCATTGCACCAGCCGCCGACGGCTGATCCTAACCTTCCCACGACCCCGATCCTCCAGCGCTGTCTTCTCCGACTCCGAGTCCATTTGAATCACCCGTCTCCTTTCCTAAAACCATCTATTTCTTTCATTCTCTCTTCCCTACCACGGGATCTCCTCGTCCCGTCCCTCGACCTGCACCTCATCGTCGATGAAGTAGCCACGATAGATGAGCATGATGACCCCCATGAGGAAGAACCCGATCGCCGCGTAACTGGCGAGTCTGCCGAGTGAGGCGGCCGAGACATAGAGCCCATAGACGAACAGTACAGCAAGCGAGATCACTGCGGCCGTCATGACGCCGATGGCGAGCACGGCACCCAGCGGTTGGCCCGCCTGCTTTCGGGTGTCGGGCTCTAGCTCCGTCCCTTCTAGCCGGATCGAGGCCAGTCCCTGGAGGCCGAAGAGGGCCAGCAGAAACAGCACAGCGACCACCCAAATCTCGTAGGCCTTGAGCTCGCTGATACGCGCACCGCCTTCGGCTCCGATCCCCAGATCGATAGGGACGATCGATCGGGTACGGCCGTGGTACGCCGTCAGCGATGCGTCCTGAGCGTAGCCGAGCATGACCACACTCGTCCGCCCCGCCTGCATCGGCTTATCGTATTGATCTCCCGTCTCCAAAGGCCTCCTGAACTCGATGACGGTGCCTGACTCATCCCGGAACCCGGCGTATGCCAGGATATCGTCTCGCCCGCCCAGCTCAGCGTCGGGGACATGAGTGGTGGGGCTGTTGGAGAAGCTGTCCTCGAGATGGGGCTGTCCCTGCTCATCGACGGACCCGATGATGATGTCCGCCCCATTCATGAGCGGCCCGTCTGGATCGAACCCGATTGACATCCAGCCCTGCGCCGGGCTCTTCAGGCCAAAAGCAATCTGGGCGCCGTGGACCATCCAGTAGACATCCATATCGATCGATCCGTCGCGATAATGGTTCGGGTATTCGTCGGTGTCGATCCGACCGTCGATCGTCGCATGAATCGCTCCCATCCTCCCTCCGAATAACTCCCACTGAAACGCCAGGACCACCGCCCCAATCACCGCGATCAGCAACGCCAGCAGGGGCAGGTAGGGACTATTTTTCGACACCGAATGACCTCCTCAAGCACTGGCTTCCCCTGATCATTATAGTTATATATCATCCGTTATTGTAGGGGGATTCCCGCCGTTATGCGATGATCTGAGGCAGACAAGCCGATGATTTTGATCACACGGCGGTGTCAGACAGGACATAAATGGCCTTTGTCAGGGCGCCCTCCACGGCCAGCTCGGTTTCGTGGACCTTGAGGATATAGGCTGGCACGCGCTGGAGCACCTTGAGGCGCACGCCCGGGACCAATCCGTAGGCCATCAGGCGTTGTAAATCCTTGTCATTGAGCCCATCGAAGCTGAGCAAACGCGCCTGCGCGCCCACCGCCAGCTCGCTCAGGGGACGAGCCACACCGCTGCCCTTCATGGGAAGCGGCTCGACAGCCGGAGGAGCTTGGGGTTTGGCAACCTCCTCGATGGGCAGGCTGTGGTAGCCACAACCGGGACAGTGGATCAACCGCAGGCGACAGCCTCGGGTCCAGCGGTAGAGCGGGCAGCTTCGGCAGGCTTGTGCCTGGGCCGTGGCATCCAGCGTCATGTGGCACATCGGACAACGCATGCGTTACCCCCTCAGCACGGCGCGTGCCAGCGCATTCACCAGCGTGCCCACCAAAATGGCATACGGCAGGATAAACGCCACGATCGTTGCGGCGGTGCGCCAGCCGCGCTCCTTGATGATGACCAGGAGATTGGCGATGCACGGCACAAACAGCGTGATGACCACCAGGCTCACCAGCACCTGAACGGTATCCAGCCCGCCCGCTTGCTGGAGCTGGTATAGCCCGGCGGCGCCGTAGTCACGGCGGAAGAAGCCCATGATGAACGCTGAAGCCGCCTGGGAGGGCAGACCTAACAGGCCTTCCACGATGGGACGCGCCACGGC
>JBHIAT010000003.1:0-55702 GCA_046758705.1 Bipolaricaulia bacterium | reverse complement strand
AGAGTTTCAATACCATATTGGTTCGATTAAAAGATCGAGAGTACGGAAAGTATATTAAGGAGAAGGAGAGTTTCAATACCATATTGGTTCGATTAAAAGTCAGTCGGGCAAGGCAAGGTGCTTGTTACAGTGAGGTTTCAATACCATATTGGTTCGATTAAAAGCGCTGAAGCAATCCATGGGGCGCGGTGAGCTAACCTGTTTCAATACCATATTGGTTCGATTAAAAGTGTTGAGATCAAGGAGAATATACCCATGCCCGCTGTGTTTCAATACCATATTGGTTCGATTAAAAGGCAATATGTTCAGAGGCTTATCTTTGCCCGTTTGGAAGGGCAAAATCCGGTGATTCACTCTTCACACAACTCTTGAGAGCAAGTTATGAGAGTTTCCCCCTAGGGCAGGCTCTTTGCGCATGATTAGCCTTGAACGATTTGCATCCTCCAAAGTCGTCGACCCCCGGTCGTGAAAAAATCCCAGGAGGTCGACGACTTCTCAGAAACTTGCAACCCTTGCTATTTATCTGTCAATGACCACGCCTGAATCGCTCAAATCCGATCGTTTGACGTCCTCATTTTGCCTCGGTCGACGACGAGGTGTCAAATGGAATAATGGGATCTGTTCAAAGGATGTTGGCCTCCAGGTCGACTCTGATATCAAAATGGGGGCCGATTCCAGATTCGTAATCGAAAAGTCCATAAAGATGCTTATCTATCTTGTAGATTTGGTTTCTCTCTTTGAGAACATGGTATTGTCTTTTAGAGATATTGAGTGTGTAATCCTGAGCCTCGAAGAATCGCTTTCCTTCAAGCAATCTCTGGTGAGCTTCTTTAAATCGTGCAGGAACAATAGGAATCGCATCGATCATTCGGTCAAGTAGATCAGCTTCATTCCGATCCAACTCACTACCAGGTTCAAGTTGGTCGATCAGTTCAGAAAGTCGTTGGCTTTTCTCTTCGGCAATTGCGAAGTAGGGTTCCAATTGCTTCTCATTGTACACTTTGTCGATCAATGACAGAATCTGGCTTTCGTGGAGAATGTCATCTTGAGGCAAGGCCTGTAGGGATTGTTCTACCAGTTGCTGTCCAGTTTCATCGCTCGCGTAAATTGGGTAAGTCTCCGGCCATTGTTCTTGGCAAATGATAACATCCCGAAATCGTTCTTCGGAGGGCAAAGGCTCCAGGAGATGTGGAGGTTTTCGATTCACCCGTCCGAAACGCTGCAACAGCGCATCTAGTGGTGCGGGATCGCTAAAGAGAACGTCGAAATCCACGTCAAGTGAAACCTCGATTGCTTGGGTGCCTATCAGCAAATCCACAGGTGAATCGGCGCTTTTATCCAGGTGGGCTTCGGCATTCTGCCGATCTGCTAATGTGAGTCGACCATGTAAGAGGCAGGGATTCTGAGCATACTGCTGTAATGCTTCATAAGCCTCCATTGTGCCTTGGACAGTATTGAGCACAACCAAGACGCGTTCTTCTCCTTCTTGCAGACGCTTGATGCTGTTGGGGATCTGGTCTTGCACGCTGCCAATTCTCACTTGAACGCGATGGCGGCTATAACGATCTCGTTCTTCCGGTCCCAGCTCGATCAGATGAGACTTCTCTAGGCATTCCTGTAAACGAGCACGGAGCAACGAAGGGAACGTGGCAGACATCAAACAAACCTTGGCGTCCAGCATGTGTGTCAATCGCCTCAGCATCTCAAAAAGCAATCCCATCAACCGGGGTTCGTAAGCATGGATCTCATCGATCACAAACAAACCGCCGCTATACTCACACCATGCTCTCTCCCACCCTTTGAGACCTAAAAACGACATGAGGATCTGATGGGGGGTAAGCACTTTGACCGGATAATAGAGTTCTTTGGTTTGTTGGCGCAGTTGACGGGCCTGAGCCATGGCCCGGTAAGGAACTTCTCCCTCTTCACACAACCATCGATAGACGAAGTAGCTGGAGCGGCCATGTAGAAGTGACACAGTGGTTTTCCCTAACTGGTTACTTAGACGATGGTACATCGCATTGATACTCGCGGTGTACGGTAGAACGTAAAACAGATGGCGTGAGCATTGCGCATTTTGATTGGCTTCGGTCCAAAGCAATGCTGCTTCAGTCTTTCCGCTGCCTGTCGGGGCATCCAGCAAGATAGATCCAGATCGAGCACATTCGATCTGGTGCTGGTGCAACTTGAAGTCAAAATCATCTTGGGCAACTTTGGAAGGGTGTGGAAGCGGGGGAACCACCTCTTCTTGCTCAGGGGGACGTTCCGAAGCAGCAGCGCTTGCCAAATGGTCGGCAGCTACCAATAACCCTCGCAGGTAAACTCGCTTCAGGTTGATGCTTTTTCGGCGGCTTCGAGAGCGTCTCGTTCGAGTTTCACCGGCTTCGCGTAACAAAGCTGTAAAAGGATCAGGCAGAGAAGTAGGACTCTCTGGAAGGGCAGGCCATATCTGATCGTTTGGCATGGGAACATGAGCCCGGAGCTGTGTGAGCAATTCCTGAAGTTCTTCCCAGTGTTCCTCAAGCTGTGCTAAACGCTCCGTAAACGGGATGGTTGTGTCTTGTTCCGGCGCGAATCGATATAAGGCAGGCCCTCCGAACGAATCTTTGTTCATACCCAAATGGTGTGTAAGCACAGCGAGCAGCAGATCTCTCTTTCGAGGTGAGGAGGGTAACATTGCGACCAAAGCTCCGGACAGGATTTCATGGCGATAATTGCCCCAGGACTGACCTGTATCGTCAAGGCGATCCTGAAGGATGGATTGAAATCCCACCGCCGTCTTTCCTAAATCGTGCCACAGGGCAGCCAGGGCAGCGTCGTCAAACAGCTCAGGAGCATTCGCCAGTTCGGCCAGGTGAGGCCAACGATCGGCATATTGCTGAACCATGGCCCATACATCCAAAGTATGGAGCTGTAAAGAGCGAGGTGGATCGCTCTTAGCCAATAGCATCAAGAGCCTCCGATGAGGTAAACACCGTGATCGAGTTCTGGGTCATGATAAAGTTCATCGGCTTCGAGTTGACATGGTCGATGGACCAAATGCCAAGTGCGCACACCCAATGGACGACGAGGAATTTCGGGTGACAGCACAGTCGGTAGAGCTAGGAGCATACCAGCTGCGCCTTGGAGAGGGAAAGGCACGGCTGTTCCTCGCAAATAAGTCGATCTCTGTTCAAGGTTCACCTCCTCAATTCGGGTGACGCAAGCTAGCTCCTGTTGTCGACCGAGTAGCAGGGGATAAACGGGTTGATCGAACGCTTGTGCCCACTTTTTATCGACGAAATAAAGCCATAGTTGCCAATCTGTCAGCCATTCGCGCCAAATGACGTTGCTTTTAGCCCTGGCGCTATTGCTGAATTGGTAAACTGTTTCTAAGTCTCTGGCTGTGCCTTGATGTTGGAAGACATAGGCCAGTTGGCAATCAGCAGGATCAACCCATTGACCCACTGCTGCGGCGACGAGACCATAGATGGTACTCGGTGGTGGTACAGGCAAAGACGGCTGTGTGCCACTTACCAATTGAGGATGGCGGAAGGATGCTGTCCATCCATTCAGTTCAACCCGATATGCTTTCATCATGTCTGTTCTATCGCGTTCGGGAGAGTTTTGCAGAATTGCTCCACAATCGAGTTCAATTCGCCAACGTGGATCTCGGGCAGATTCCTGCTTCCATTGCTGGGCAAGTTGTTCAATGCCTCACCCTGTTCATCGAGGAAGCCTGCTCTTCGACCAATAAAAACGGGAGAGAGCAAACGATCTTTGAACACACTTAAGACCTCTTCGAGTGCCTCAGTGTTGATTCTTGCTTGTCCCCGGTCCTCTTGAACCACGTTCATAAAGAGGTGATTCCCTCCTCGCAGAACGGTGAGAAGGATAAGCTTGGGAGCAACATCTGTCAGGTGCAGGGTTTGATTGGCTCCCCCTGACAGATAAGGAAGCGCCGAAATCGTATCGACAGCGCGTTTGGTTCTAACCTCCAAGGGCATTTCGGCCAAGGATTCGTTTACTGTAGCGCCAGCTACCTCTGCCAATTTCAATCCGGCTTCGCTGATGTTCTGGAATCCGGTTTTTGACGATTTTTCAAACCGACCTAAGGTCGTCAGATCCAGAGAGAAGATGCCCTTGAGCACCGTTGAGTAGAACTGATGTTCGTGGGGAACGGGATCTCCTTCTTGACGACTCATCACGCCAAAGTCTCGGATTGGTCGTTGTGAACTGACCGAGACCAAGGGGCTGCACTTCAATGGACTTACACGGGTCAAAGTGATGTTTTTGCCCTTCTTGAGTCTGGGTTGTCCCGTTTCGTCTTTCTCAGGGTTGCCCTCTTTGTCAAGGACAGGGATCATTTCGGCTTGAGCCCGCATGTAGCCGAAGACATCGTCATCGGGATACTGCCAAGGTTGCGCTTGAGTAAACGCGATCTTTTTCTCTCGATCCACAGGAGAGAGTTCCCACCGTCGCTCAGCCACCAGAAGGTTTCGCCACCAGTAACGCCAAGCCTGTGCGGAAACATAGGGAAAGGTCTTCCCATCACGCTGTATAACTTTAACAACGACTAGGTTTTCCGCAGCCGCCCCTTCGGCTTGCCCTAGCATATTGAGCGCCGAATGGGGAGCATCGATCAACACGAGTCCATTTGTCATGATGTGGATCTGCGACTGGCTATTCATGCTGCTACCTCCTCTGTTTCCTCTATTTCGTCGTTGGTTTTCCAGTCGGCGTCGTCCTTCAATTCGTCGAACAGGACCTCATATACGCGAAAGAGCAGCAGGTATTTCACCTCACGCCAGCTTTCATACTTTTCGGGATCGTGAGGGAAGATGTCTTGAATCAACTCTTCAAATGTGATCAGCGGTCTCTCCTGCCCGGTGGCTGCGGCATCCTTGGTTAAGCGATAGAGCTGTTCGACGAACGCTCCTTTTTGATTTGCTCTCTCCAAAGCAAGCAGCCGCTTTCGCTTGTTCCTGACAATCTCTGCAATGCGGTCGCCCAAATCTCGTAAGGACTCCAGTCGTTGTGCATCCATGCCTCGTACCTCCTTGAGATAAGCCTGGAATAACAACCAATTACCTACCGGACATCGATGGCGTTGATCAACGAAATACCCGCTGATCGATCGTTCGTTCAGCAAAGCTTCATAGACTTGATTGTTCCTCTTTTTCAGCTGTTCAGTTTCATCCAACGATTCAGGATCGATCTTTTGTGATCTATACACGTATCCTCTGCGGACTACCTGGCGCCAAGCGTTGCGAAGGGTGGGAGCCATGGCCTGTTTGATGAACCGGAAAACCTCGGTTGGCAAATAGTGCAACTCCACTTCAGGACCCTGATTGTAATTGGTGAATAGATAGAGCGTGATACTGCTATCAGGCATCTCGCGGTCTGTGGCTTCTTGTAATAGTCGCTCAATGAGAGCGAAGAACGCATTTACAGAACGGGCTGTCCCTGCCTCTAAAGGACCTGTAGCTTCGATAGTTTCAGACATAAGAGCCTGTCTCCAACACCACTTGCTCCAGTTGTACTGAGCCAGTGAATCACTAAAATGAGGCAGGGCAAACTTACCTCCGACTTTTGCAACACCTAATGGCATGAACTGTATGGTCAAGGCGCAAGCCCCACAAAAAGGGATTCCCGCTGAGTTGTACGACTGAAAGTTACCACTCTCGGCGTCCGTCATCGGGAAGAGCGTTCGGCTCAGCTGAACTTGAGCGGGCTTGGCACAGGCTGAACAAGCCGTTGCTTCGATGACTTCACCCTGTGGATTTGCAGCTAGATTGAGCCAGTCTTGTAACAGTTTTAGATAGGTTTTCTCGCGGTTTTTGGTAGCAGGATTGGTGAGCGGAGAATTAGGAAAAATGGAGTACATCGGTTTCTTCCAGGCGGGTTGGAAGTAAATCGTTGACAATCGTGACAGCAAAGGCTCTATGATCTTATGATCCAACTCCTCTGGATGACCAACTCTTGCCATCGCCGCCATCATCTCTTGACCCATGTCTACAAAGGGATTACCTGTAGGATGCCAAACTGCTTGTTCTAAGGCCAAACTATCACACCTCCTCCAACTCCTCCTTCAATCCCTCCAGATATACACCTTCCTGCTCCACCAAAAAATCAAAACGTTCAATCCGGTCGATTTCTTTCATAATCTCCAGGGCACGTTCTTCCAACTTTGGATCGGAGCGCGCCGCTTCTTCGTACCCTTCAGCATAACTGGAGACCAGGCCTACCGGAAAGATCTCTGTAGAACCATACTCTTCGTCGATTCGTAAACATCCCACGATAAGTGCGTGATAGATCTGGCGTGCGCGCTCGTGATCGCCGTCGTCCAGCAAGCCTTCCGCACGGCGGGCCAGCAACTCCAATCCGGCGACCGCCCCTTCCTCATCCCAACTGTGGGGCGGATCCAATGAAGATAACGCAGCGTCCACTGCCTCCTGGGGGTCGAACGTCTCCCCGCGCTTGAGCGCTTCGGCCACCTGGGGATAAGTCTCGCAGATCTCTATCAGTCGATCGATCAACCGCGCTTTGGTGAGCTTGTTCAGTTGAGTACGCAGGTCATCTTGGCTGCGAAAGCTGTCGGGCTGCTTCAACCATGCGAGAAACGTGGCCACGATGTGCTTGCAGTCACCTTCCCATTGATTGGCGTACGGGCAGGTGCAAAACGCCGTCAGTTGGTCTCTTTTTTGACGGACGTGCACCTGATAGCTTCGCGTGCCTTTCACCGTGGCCTTTAACCCTCGCGAGGTTCGCAGACGTCGGCGTACCCGACCCTGCGCATAGTAGCGTTGACCCCGCTCGAAGGACTGCTCGGTGCAGCGGTTTCGAATCTTCCGCTCGGTGATCGACTCAAGAGATCCGGATCTGGCCATCCCCTACAACCTCAGTCTCCTCACGCTTCCCTCAAAGACCTGGGCGAGCAGCTCGCGGCCGGGCGGGTGTTCCACGATCGCTTGCCGCTCCGAGTGCAACCGATCCCATTCCACTTCAGATCCCTCGGCATCGCCGTCGAGCAGATAAAGCGGCGCGATCAGGTAACGAACCCCCTGATTGTCGCCGGGATTGCGCTCCAACAGCGCGCGGTATTCGTCGATCGCCTCTCGGTAGCGGCCCGTCGTCTCATAGATCCAGCCCAGGCTTTCGCGTGCCTGCATGTAGGGTCGCGTTTCGCGCTCGCCTCACCAATCGAAGGCCTGCGGGTCCTCGGTTCCCAGAGCGGCCCTCGCCTTCTCCAACGCCGTCCGATAATGCGTTTCCGCCTTCCTGATGTCGCGGCGCGCCAGCGCAACCTCGCCCAGGCCGTTATACGCGTCCGCCAGATCCGGATCGTGCCGCAGCGCCTCCCAGCCCTCATACATCAGATCCTCGGCGCTCAACCCCTCCAATTCCAGGGAGAGCTCTTGTAGGTGCACGTCCTCTTCTGCTTCCGCACGCCGTGCCTGCTCGTCCTTGGCCAGGCAGCAGTGCTTGTACTTCTTCCCGATGCCGCAGGGACACGGGTCATTGCGCCTCGGCTTGGCCATTGCTTTCACTCTTCATATCACGTTCCCAAGACCCGCCTCAATGCCGTACGACTGGGTGCGCGTCCCTCAACGGCGCGCTGCTCTTCGCGGAGCTGCCGCCGTTTCTTTCTCGCCTGCTCCCCATCGTGCCGCACCGACCCCGATGACGCCTCCAATTCTTGTCCCAACGTCACCCAGTGCTCGACGTCCGCCTGCACCTCCGGATCAGCCCACAGCCGACGCAGACAGGCGAGCGCCTCCGGCGCCCGATCCCACAATATCCCGTAGAGTTCCACATACTCCTCAGCGTATTCCGGCCACTGCAGGTCAGTAAATGTCCAGATCTCTTCCTCTGGAAGCCGTTCTCCAAGCAACAGCGGCGCGATGTAGATGTTCTGAAACAGCGCCTCCCGCCACTTGATCACGGCTTCCCGGCGGTGTCCAGCTTCATATAGCACCAGCCCCCAACAGAACGTGTAATGGGGATCGCCCACGTCCTCGGGGTAGTCCTTCTCGTACCTCCGATAGGCACGCAGGGCCGCTTTCAGATCTCCAGCCAGTTGATGGAGAGGCCCGATCAGGTAGCGCGCACCCTGATTATCGTTCGGATTCAACTTCAGGAGGGCTTCATATTCCGCGATCGCCTCGGCATATCGGTCGGTCATCCAATAGATCACGGCGAGGCCTGCCCGGGCCCGCATATAGGGCCGGGTCTCGATCTCTCCCCACCAGTGGTACGCCCGCGGGGATTCGGTTCCCAACGCCTCGCGGGCCAGCTCATAAGCCCGTCGATAATGCGCTTCGGCCTGAGAGAGGTCCTCGCGCGCGATGGCCACCTCCGCCAGCCCGTTGTGCGCGTCGGCCAGGGTGGGATCGAGCCGAAGCGCCTCGCGGAAGCAGCGTTCGGTCGTCTCGAGGTCGTCCCACGCGTCCCAGCCTTTATAAACCAGATCCTGCGCGCGACGTAGCGGGTCGCGTTCTCGCGTTTCAAACCGCACCTCAGGCGGTTGCCACCTCCACCAGCCCATCGGGGCTTCTGTCAGTGGCAGGTCTTTGGGGAAGGGCCCCTCCTCCCGCCGGATTTTGGCGCGCATCGCCTCGGGCACATAGCGCGGGTCCAAGAGTACGAGGTTGAGAGTCTCCGCAATTCGGCGATACTTCTGGCTCACGGTGATCGGCGAGGTCCCGAAGGCAGTGGCGATATCCTCTTGTGAGAACCCGCCCAGTCGCATCCGCTCGTAGGCATAGACCAGAGCCGCCGCCCAAGTCTCGGTCTTACGCGTCCGGCTGAGGTCAGTTTGCTCGGCAAACTCCCGCCATAACCGCAGACAACCCTCTAATACCGCTCCCTGCAGCATATCACGGCCCACTTGGTGCACGGCTTGCTCTACCGCCCGGACGACTTGATCGTGTCTACTTTCCCCTGTGTTTGCCAATCTAATTACACCTCACAGACTTCTCTCGAACGGTTCTCACTGTCCCATCATCTTCTTTCTATAAAGTCTATAAAGGTTTCATCAAAAATACGGTGCGAAGCCTGTGAGCGCCGTCTGCTCTTGGTTGGCGTCGTAAACCAACATATCATAGTTGCGAAACTAACCGGTCTCGACCCAGAGCCCATCCCATCGGATGGTCAAACGCGTCTGCTCGTGAACATGTGATCCGGGAATCCAGCAGATTTGAGGTTCTTCACTGAGCTGGCGACCAAACTCCGATCCACGCTTGGTCTCGCGGCCAATCAACGGCTCGATCTGGCCGCTCGCTTTGACATCGTTTGCGTTTGTATGAGCTAACAGGGGAGCGTTTTTCTGAACAGTCACAACGGGTCGTTCACCGGACAACTCATCAAGCTCATATCCGAAGAGTTTGTTTGCCGGGGTCGGTTGCCCCGTTGGACAAACCCGTCCCCAGCCGTACTTGCGCTCCCCGCCCAGCTGGAGGCGATCGAGCGCTTTCTTCCAATCGAGGCTGCAATCCTCACCCTCAAAGACGTAGCCCACCAGGTAAACGGGTTTCGGCTCCTCGTTGTTCTCGCTTCTGAGGTAGGGACTGATGAACTCGGTCTCGTGCAGGCTGCCCTCCTCGGCGCTGGCTCGTTGCGCAGCCAGGGCGGTCGCAGCATACGAATTTAGAAGACGCCATTCGAATTCGTCGGATGTGATCTCGTCCGGACCGTAGCACAAACCTTCGTCTGTGTAGTTGGGATAGAGCGGCTTATCGATGTCAATGGCGGGATAGAAGTAGCTGAAGGCCAACTCGTTGTGCACCTGCTCGCCGACGCTCCCTTTGCCTGTGTAATCCGTACGCCCCTGTTCGCGTGTCAGCCGAGCGGTCAATGCTCCCCACAGCGTTTTGCCGGGGACATAGTGCCGCGTGCGTTGCAGGTTACCCACCTTCAAATGCCCAATATGCAGCGGGCTTCTTAAACGTAAGACGACACGATAGGCGGTCCAGGTCATTCGTCTGACTTCTCCTCGGTGTCAACCTGAGCGGCTTTGGCTCCGTAGCGCGTGTAGATAAGCGTTTGTTCGTAGAGTTCCTTCACCATAAAGAGCGTGTCCATGTCATTGCAGACTTGGTTGGCAAAGAACTCAAGCACAGGCTTTGCTTCCCCTTCTTCGGGACATTGCAATTGAAAAGGGAGCTCTTGCAATTCTTCACACAGTTGATCTCGAACCACCTGGCTCACCGTTTGATCGTTTTGGCTGGTGCGGGAGAAGAGAAAGAGCATCCCGGCATAAACGCCGTTCTCTTGCAGGATTCCGAGCGCTTTGGTGACTAAGTTGTCCACTGCATCTGCGGGATTTGGTCGATCTTTGCCGGAGACGCTCTTCAGCTTTTCGATAGCCTGCTCGACGATGGCTTGTGCCGTTTTCGCTGCCAGTTGGTCAAGATTGGGAAGCTTGACGTCAGCCATCTTGCTCTCCCTTAGTTGAACTCAGCGTCCAGTCGGTCAACAAACGGACCCGCCCGAAACCGCGCGTGCCCATGCCGCCGACGCCCAAATGTTCGGTCAGTCTGAGACCGCTCGTCACCACATCAAGTGGGGTTTGCCAGCCAAGCTCCCGTTGATGGACCTTGCTCTTGGCGTCTTTCGGGAAGGAATCTGTCCGATAGCAATCCTCCACGACATCCGTCACCAGCCACGTCGCCCGCGGAATCGCTTCGTAGGTGAACAACGCGCCCTCTTGTGCCGCGCCGGTGGTGGGGTCGATTGCCACCGAGGTGCGCACCTCCAGGTTGGAGTTGACGATCTGCGAAAAGACCTTGTCGGTGACGAGGACGAGGCGGCCTTTGATAGCGTTCCAGGTTCTTTCGTTTTCCTTGTTTTCATCGTCGAAGGGGATGCTCAGGTCGGGCATCGGAGTGGTTTGATCTTTCTCCAGCATGAGCCAACCCAAGTTGAGAGGCTTGTCCCAATCGAGACTCGTCACAAATTGCCCATCTTCCAAATTGACCTCATTATCATTTTCGCTGAGAACGTTCCAGTCTCGGAGGTGCGAAGAGGTGCTCACCCACACCGGCCCGGCCATCGAATGCACCGGGAAGAATAGAACGTGCGCGTCGAAGAAGTTGACCACACCAGCGTAGGCCTGCTGATCGCCGTTTTCGTTCTTGGTCTTGAGGCTACCGAAGGTATAGCAAATGGGGCATTCTTTCTCTCCGCAATGCCCTTCATAATCAGTGTTTTGACTCTCTGAGCCCTGTCCGGCACACTGAGGACTTTCATAGCGATAAGCCGCATAGGCTCGAATCGCACCGTTCAAGCTCGTGCCCGGGATCTTGGGCAATTTCGTCCCCGGTTCGCGCACGATCGAGTTGTCAACTCTGCCGAGTCGATAGCCGCCCGTGCCGATGTGCACCGGGTCTAAGGTCATCAGCAAAAAACGCTGCAGTTTGTAATTCATGATTTTTCCTTCTCTTCCTGTCGATCTCGCTTAGGTTTGCATTTGAGGATTTCCATGTACAGTTCGAGCACGTCGTGAAGCTCACCGGTGAGTGTGGCGCGATAGAGCATCTCCCATTCCTTTGAATCCCAATCTTTGGGGTTCTTCTTCCAGCCAGCGGTCTTGAGCGCATCGCAGACGAATTGCTCGAACGTCTCCGAATATTTCTGTTGACCGGTTCCTTCTCCCCATTCCTGGCGTTTGGCCTCGATGAGCCCGTCGAGGTGCTTAACTTGTGAGGTGGTCAGGTTCTTGTAGATGAGTTTCCACAAGCACGCGAAACGCTCTAGATCGTCGAGCAGATAGGGCCGGTTGCGCTTGTCCGGGGCGCGCCGTTTCCCCTCGGCGTAGGAGACGTCGAATCGTCGGGCGTTAGTGTCGAGCCACTCGAAGTCGAAGAGGGACGAGGTGATATAGACTTGATCGCCTTGACAAAGCTTCTTGACGTGAACAAGCCAGCAGGATTCTGTTTTGTCATGGCGTATCGGTCGGATACCCTCAAAGGCCAATCCTCGATTTTTAGGTTCTGGAGCGTTTTCGCCGCCTTCTTTAATAAAGAAGTAGGGATACCACTTATCTTCAGTCTTTTCGTCGCCCATCTGAACTGAGATCTCCCATTCGACGCCGTTATCGAAGTGAAGAATGCAATTGCCATCCTGAACCTGTGCATTTTCGGACAATTTCCACACGCACATTTCATCTGACTGGACTATCGTGAGCATCCTCCGGCCCGCTTCCAGCACGGCGCGCAACGGCTGCTTGCGGGGGAAGAAGACCGCACCCAGATGGAGCGGCAACCTGTTGTGAACCTTGCCCATTTCGCGTTCGTATTTCGTCTTGATCGCCTGGGCGATGTCGAGCGCTTTATCCGCGGGTACCAGCGCCATGAAGGTGCGCGGTTCGGCGAGGATGGGGATGTGAGGTTGATATTCGGTTTGTCCAGTCACTTGGATATGGCTCAACGATCCGATCTCTCGTCGTTTTCCACCGTACTCGCTTGGCGTTTCCAGTTCGAAGCTGTTATCAGGTCTTTTGAGTTGAGCGATCATCTCTTGGATATCGTTCCAGTTCAGTTGTTTGAGGGCGTAATCCAAACGCTCAATAGTGAGAAATCGCAAGGAGTTTCTGTCCTTACAAAAGACGGGCAGACGATGGCCGTTCATCACTAGTTCATAGGCCTGATGTTGCTGTAAAAACTGATCTTTCACCGGTGAATAGTTCGCCGAGAACTCTAGACGTGAGCATCGCCCGACGCTGGCGGAAATGCTCTCGTCACGAACCTCTTCCCAGAAGCGCTGAGTCGTCGTCCACAGGCGGCGGATGCGGGCAAAGGAAGGGGGTTTACGCACCAGGGCCAAGGCTAATTTTTCAGAATTTTCAAGTTCTCTTCCTGCTTCAGAAAGATCCTCTTCTTCGACCAGAAATTCGTAAAGCCTCTTAAAACTCCCTAGATCTCCCTTGACCTTCGGATCCAGCAAGGTGTTGATGATCGGAAAAGTATCAGAGTCAACCAGGGAATCATCGTTCTTAAGCCCTTGGCGCAATTCTGTGAGCAGTTGGCTGAAATCATTGCCTGTCTCATTTCCATCGAGGTTTCCAGGATCGGGGATCGTCATGGATGAGGTATAAATCCCATTCAGCCAATCCTCCAAATCAAACTCTCCCACGATCAAGGCAACCCGTCCGTTGATGTCACTCGCCTCATCGATCCAGATGGTTCGATCTAAACCTGCTTCCCGCCAACGCTCTGCCTGCCCAGCCATACGGTTCATGCACACGCAGCACATATCCCGTTCCAGGGCCATTGCCGTCTCATTAGCATTGCTGCCACCATAGCCTTGAGGTCGAAGAGCACAGATGCTGCATAATAGCTGATGCTCTTCTTCATGTTCCTGACTCCACCACTCTTTGAGCTTGGCTGAATCGGCGCTTACGGGAGGCAAAGGCTGTGATAGCCAATAACCCGCTCGGAAAACGTTGCGCGTGGCACAATCATCAAGATCGATTTTCGCCGTGATCTCACCCTGTGTTGCCTCTATAACCTTTGCTTGAATGTGTTGTTCCAGGGATAGCCCGTCGGTGGTAAGATCTAAAAGATTCTCGGGTTCGTCAGGGAGCAAGAAGAGACTTCCGGTCTCATCTCGATAGACTTCAGCCCCGATTGGATAGGTGATCTCCAGCAATCCTTTGATGTTATCGAGGGCTTGAGTTACGAGATCTTGACGAGCACGTAAATCCCCGATGCGATTTGCTGCGCTCCAATAGCTCAATCCATCCACTGCAATACGAAGGAAGCGCCATTTATATTTGGTTTCAAGTGGATTTTTCCAGTCACCTAGCAGAATGTTCTTTGCAAGAGAGGGTTTGAAAAATGCAACGGTTGAGGAAGTCTGATCCCACAACGAGACGTCATTGATTGGACGACGCGTGTCACCTACGGTGCTAGCGAAATCTTTGCACAGTCGATCGATTAATTTTGAAATCGTCTTTCTCCAATTGATCTCTTCTTCACTTTCGAGCTTGCTTTTGATTTGTTCAAGGTTTTCTCTAACAAGCTCATACAGCTCGTCTCTCTGCCCGTCCAGTTTATCACTATCGATCACCGACTCGTGCCCAAAAGCTGTAGCAAGATAGATAGGAAGTGCTTGCTGTAGATAAATATCTTTAGCCTGTACGCTCTTATCCGTTCCAGAACCACGACCGTGAGCATCGACAGCGATGGTCACAGGGCTTTTCCCCTCAGCGAATTGCTGATTATCGTGTTGTTTGCTGAATTGTGCCAGGCTTTGACTCCATTGTACTCCTTTAAGGGAAGGAATATGCCAATGTTTTTCTGGCCAGGAATTATCGTAAAGTTCCTTTAATGATGTGTCGATATTCTTGTAGAATTCTTTGTAATTCTTGCCTTTACCTGCTACTTGGTCTTTGAAAAACTGACTGGAAAACTTTCCCAGCAGGTGTAGCCACACTCCCACCTCGGTCAGCAGGATTTGATCGCGGTATTCCTTGAGCTTCTCCAGTTCGCCGCTCATGACGGTTCACTGATCAACGACCGACAGGCCTCCAGGACTTCCTCGGCTTTGCTCCGCCGAACTGCTTCAAGGGTGTTCACAGCTCGATCGCCTCTCCCAGTTTAAGGTTCGGTTTGAGGTCCCAGTATTGAACGCCTCCGACCTTCTGCCGGCGCGCGCCCAACGCCTCCAGACGTTCTCGAACCTGTTGCAGTACGCTCTCCAGAAAACCATCGCGATCGTAGAGCAGTTCTACGTCAACGGCCATATCCAAATAGAGAGGATAGAAGTGGCGGGCCTCGGCCTCGCTGCGGATGACCTCGACGAAATCGACGTAAATTCCCTGTTTCCATAATGTCTCCAACTCTGGGGTCAACTTCTCCCGAACCGGCTCCAGAAGTGCCCGTCGGTGCAACATGCCTTGGGGCGCGTCTTTGAGGACCACGAACAGATCGATGTCGGAGGTCGAGTGAGCTTCGCCCCGCGTCACCGATCCGTAGAGGGCGATGGATGTTAGGCGATTGGGCAGAACCTCTTGAGCAATCTCGGCATAGCGGCAGGCGAGTTCGTGGAACTTTGCGCTGAGATTCCGATTCTCATACTCGTTCATAGAGAACCTTCCCTTTGGTTAGCACCTCATCTCGAAAGGACGGCCGTTCCTGTAGTTGTTCGAATTCTTCTGGGGTGTACACGAGCACATCGATGCCCACGTGCGGATCGATCAACTCTATCACTTCAGCGATGCGGTCTAGGAACCGCAATTGGGTCCGTTTGATCACGATCAAATCCAGATCGGACCAAGTACCGACCTCACCGCGGGCCAGTGAGCCGAACACCAGCACCTTTTCTGGTTGATAGTTGCGGATCAAGACGTTCAGAATGCGGTCCAACTCGCATTCTAGGAGCTCTTTGCGCTCGTCAACAGCTGCGTTGCTCATGTGTTCGCCCTTCCCTTCAGCGCCTGGGCTACCCGCTTGGCTAATTCTATCAATTCTTCAAGCGAAGTGAAGGTCGCCTTGAAGATGTCTCGATCCGCGTCTTCTGTTTCAATCTGCTCGGTCTCTTGTTCCTTAAGCTGCGCCTCGTAGGCCTCGAGTTGCTGCTGGTACTCCCAATAAGCCGCCCTCGCCTCTTTATAACGATCTTGTTCTTTTCGGCTGGCCTGATGCTGCTCGCGCCACTTGTTGGGTTTGAGAGTGAAGTCTTCATCCTGGTGATCCGCTCTGAACTGCTTGACCTCCTCTGGAATTTCCGGTTTGTGCAGGGTTTCCCCTTCAGTTGTTGTTTCCTCGTTGAGGCTTAACCCTTCCACGGCCAACCGGAGTTCACCGGAGCCGACCAGTTGATCCTCTGCCACGCCGAAGCCGCTGCTCGTCTTGGCCCCGAAACCGTATTGGGTGAGCATGGCTTTTAGACCTTGGGTGACAAGCTCCAAGTCCTCTGCCACTTGGACTTGCGTTCCGCTCACATCTCTCCCGATGCGGTCAAAGGGAACATAGAGCAGCGTGAAGGTGCCTTGGGCTCCAGGTTCCTGCTTTCCATTGACGAGGCTAGATCCGGGAACGCTCTCGATGTAGATGGGCTGCTTGCCTGCGCCGGTGTCACGCGGGTGGGGGTTGATCACTTCCAGGCTGATCCGGTCGAAGAAAGTGGGGAAGAAGTGGAGGTGGCCTTGGCGGAAGCGCTCTTCTTCTTGTTCTCCCTTTCTCTCTTGCTTTTCATCTTTGACCGGACCAAAGAGGCGGATCATGGCGCAGTCGTCTCTCTCTTGCTTTTCATCCTCAATCCCTCGGACCATTCTCAATGCCGAGCGCAAGCTCCCCTTCCAGCTCGACGGAGCGACATAGGGTAACTTGAACACTTTGTCCTTGCGTACCGGATTGTCGATGATGTAAAAGTCCTGTTCGTCTCTGGAGAGGTAGGGCTTATATAGGGTGAAGGTGAACTGGAGTCCCCAAGAGGCGAACGGCAATGTGAAGAGGTCAGGGAGTGTAGGAGTGAGGTGGAGCGTTGTTAACAACTGATTTTGGGCTTGCAGGAACGGCATAGCCTGCTCTTCAAGCCAATATTTGAACCCACCAGCTTCTCTTCGCGTCCCCATGCGAGCCTGTTCTTTGTAATCCGTGATCAGGGCTTGGGCCAGCAGCGATAGGCGGGTCCACTCATCTTGCACTTCACTCAGTTCATGCCAAGCAGGAGGGGGTTGGTCAGTTTTATTGACCAACCAATCAATCGATTTTGCCTGTGTTACACTATCCTGGAGAGCGAATGGATATCGCGCATGAAAGTCGTGTTTCATGAAATCATCTCCTGGATTGCAACCCGCCAGCTCTGGAATACTCGGCGCATGGACTCTTCAGCGTGTGTTGTGGCACGATCCAGGATAATCTGGGCTAGAAGCGCTTGGACCTCGGTTCGATGGACTACCCAAAAACGCGTTGCACAGAGATAAGCGGCAAGATAATCTTTGTCTTCGTCAAATTGGATATCTTGGTCAGTTATCACCTTAGGGATGGACTCTTGTATCAACGTCTGAAGCTTAGCAACGTTGCTATTGACCCTGCCAGTGCGAGCAAATCTTTCCAGAACCTGTTCTTGTAGTCCTACTGCCAAAATATATCCATCTGTCGTTTGATTTCGCAAATTCATGGAAAGCGCGCTGTTATCTGCTAAATGGAGGATCAATTTCAGTCCTGGAATCTCATCCGATGCCGGTTGGTCCCATATGTAAATGTTGGATTCTTCCGGATGTTGCTGGGTTTCGGGTTCGAGCGCCCAATCGGATAATAGGTCCCGCACTATATGTTGGAACGACGAAGCTACATGCCCATGCTCTTCTCCATGGTCAAAATCACGGAACACAAGAATCCCAACTTCTCTATTCGGTAGAACTTCGCTCTGGACGGTCATTGTAATTTGATTCCTGAAATTACTTTTCCCGCCTACCGTGACAAACTCGCGAAAGCTTCCTTCAACAGAGAAAGCATTGCAAACAGAATCGAACACTACCTCATCGGTGCGACCTTCACCGAAGGGGAAGATCACATCCATTCAGCTTTCCTCCTTGGTAAAGACATTCTCCGTTCTGCGATAACGATATGAAAATGGCAAATCCGTGACACCCCAGTAGCGCGGGTCCATCTCCTGCTTTAACCACGTCTCTAGATTCGGAAAGCGGTATTTGGCAACGTTCAAATGTCCTTGTTCCAAGTCCAGTCGGAAGGCCCGAAATTCACTTTGGAGATCAGCATTATCTTCATGTAAGTGATGGGTAAGAAGCCCGACGACTTCGATGCTTTGGCTGCAGAGAAAAACCTGAACGGGTTGATCACGAATTAGGTCTAGCACTTCCCCCAGCAACCGCCCCAATGACTTCGGATGCATGAACAGCTCCGGATCCTCCCACAAAAAGACTCTAGAGTTCTTTTCATGGGAGAGTGCAGGTTGTCCTTCAACGGGGGCAATGCAAGCGGTCAAAGACGCCAGCACCTTGAATGCGTGCCGCATACCGTCGCCAAAGTGGTCTATCGCCAACGGCGTACGACCTGGGAGGCGGATATAGCCGGTCTTTCCCTCTTGTCCATCTGGTGCATCGTTGACCTCAACCTTGGCCCCGTTTATCTCCGGGAAAATCCGAACCAAGCTCTCAGCGATCTGCTCATACCAATCAGGGACGTTTTGATAAGCCCAGTCGACAAAGCGTTCATCAAAGTGAGCGTTGGCCGTATGGAAATCAAAGAACAGGATATACTGCGGATTTGGCGGATCACCATCTACGGCCCATACGGCCAAATGATCGATGGGCTTTTCCCTCTCCCACTTATAAACCCACTCCGGCTGCCAGAGATAGCTCCATAGCGAGGATTCCGACTGTACCTTCTGTTGTGCGAACCAAGATGGAATCATGGCTGAAGGAATACCCGTTTGTCGGTTCAGACTGAAGAGAGCAACGGTGTTCAGGTCTTTTTTGAAAAAGGCCTTTGCGTTCTTCCCTCCTGGTTCGGATAAAGGAGCGGCCAGACGAAAATCTCGTAACGGGTGTGTTTCAGGCACATCTCGCAAGAAGATAGCAAGTCCATCCTCTTCTGTGAGTGTGGCCGGTGAGTCTTCCCAACGGCCTTTGTGACCGTGACGCTGGCGTAGCCGAGGCAGAGGTTCAAACCCCACAAAATCGTAGCGGAGAGGGGCTGTGGCTTGGAAGTTTCCGTTCTCCACCGTTTCCAAGATAAGTCCACAGGGCCGCCCGCTTGTCCCGATCAAGTATAACATTTCCAGGATGGCTGTCTTGCCGCTGTTGTTGGGGCCGATCAGTAAGTTAATCTTCCCTAGATCTTCCAGTATGCCTTCACGGATGCCGCGAAATCGATGAATCACCAGGCGTTCGATCATTGGATTTCCTCCAGAAAAGCCGCCACTTCTTGCGTGTTCCACTCACGCCAAGGCCCTTTCGGCTTGCTCTCTAGTGTGCCCTGAACGCCGATCACCTGTTGCCATCCACCTTCGTCTTGCAATAGTGTCCAGACATCGGCAGCACTGTGAGCTTTCTGCAACCAGGCCCAGCCTCGAACCTCCCAACTATCATTGCTTGGATAGGCCCAGCTCAGCCCTATCTTGCTGCGCAGGGACACGCCTTCATCGCCTTGTTGTTTCCATCGCAGAGTCCCGAACATGCGCATTTCGTCGTCTTGAGAGCCCTTCCAACGGTGAAAGCGCCACTCATTCTTCAGAGAAGGCGTCAGAGGGACCGCTGGAGGACTCTCTCCCGCACCTTTGGCTACCCGTTGCAAGGCCGATGCCATGTTTCGACTTCCGAGCAGGCGCTCCATACCCGGGACTTTAGTCCACCAGTTGGCGGACCTCGGCTGAAATCGGTAGCGGATAAAACCAAAGCGTCGCAGATCAGGAAGTTCCGGTTTCGCGCTTGGCCCTTCTGTTCCCATGACTTCCCACTCCTGATGTTTGGCGTACGCTTTTACCTGATCCCGATTGCTAAGTGCAAACACACCATACCCCAGTTGTGGTTTCGCTCCCAGGTTTCCCCACCGCTCTAAGAAGAGCAAGAGTGAAGCCAGTATTCGGAGAGTTTGCGCATCGCCTGAAACTTGCAGGTTGAATGTGCCAACCCGTCCTGGCAAGAGATACCAACCACGATTACGATCCGGAGGGCGAACGTTAAGTGTGTCAGGTGAATCCCAAGCAAATCGGGTCCTGTCGTCTACCACCTTCATATGAAACCGCCGTTTCCATCCCGTTGTCCCAAACACTTGACACACGTCGCATAGGCCGGCATCGTACAGCGAATCTCGTTCGCTTTTTCCCTGTCGTTTAGCTTTAGTGTGTCTCTCCTTGTCGAAAGTGCATGTATGTGATGTCGGATCACACGCACTTCCGCCCAGCCCCCGCACGATTGCCTCATACCACCAACGCAGGCTCCCGATGATCCCTGTTTCGTGAAGCCGATCGCAGGTGCCATCTACTCCACCCGTCCACAGAGGCGTCAACGTCCTCAGACGGATCTCCATGTCCTCTCCTTACCCGCCCGACCTGATCGAAGCCACCATCCCGAACCCCATGCTGTTCTTCTCCCCGAAGCCGGCTTCGTAGCCGACTTCGATGAGTTCCGGACTGCCCTCGACCGCAAATGGGGCCAGAATTCCTTTGATCTTCGTCCCTTTGAAATCGATCAACTTGTATACCTGGCCATCCTTACTCTGAATATACGCTTCATCAAATACAAAGTTCAAATCAGAAGAAGGGAAAGGTTCTCCGTGGATCAGCGCGTATTTCTTGCAAAGATTGGCCTGCACGGCCTCCGAAAGACCCGGTTCATCATAGTGCCAGTAATGAGCCATTCGCTTGCCACCGCGCTCCACTGATCGGGATACCACCAGGGGCGATAAGCAGATAAACTTCATTCGCTCCGAAAACTCAGGCTGCGGAAGCGTCTCGATTCGCTCAATCTGCAGACGAACACCGGCAATTTGAACCTCACCTTGGCTCAACAGTCCCTGCGCCAGATGTTCGACGAACTCCATGATGGGCGAGGAGATCTGCCACTCGATCTCGCGTTCCAATGAGACAATGGCTGGCGGATCGAGCTTGAATCTTTTGAAATGCAGTTGCGAAAAGGTGAAGAGCTTAAACCGCTTGGAACCTGATCGATAACCCTCATCGTGGAGGAACGTCGCGTAGTCTCGCGAAGAGCGCTCCAGCAGCCAATAGATCAATGAGGTGAGATGATGATTGTAGTTAAGTGGCAAGCGAACAGGCGGACGTGGAGCCAGCAACTTCACACGGATGCGCACGGTTCCCCCGGGCTCGGATATGCTGAACGCAAGTTGAGATGCGGGCCATGTGTTGATAACTGCTGCTCAGATTGGATCAAAGCTCGGGACCCACTTCGGACAGCGTTCTTAATATCACTTATACCATAGCCGGTTTGCAGAATCAAGCCTTTTTCCCGGCTCCGACGGGAGCGGGGCGAGATTTACAGGTGGATTGACGAAGCCCTTGATCTATTGTGGGTATAGACAGTCCTCCCCGTTTATCTTGACTTACACACCAGGTCATACTATCGTTTGTAGGGCAAGACATCGGTGATCTCCAAGCAGGGGGGAGTCTGTTAGTCTTGCCGACGAAATAGAATTGGATGCTGGGCGAGCTGGTGGTATAATAAGCTGCAATGGCGGTCCGTGATATTTTGCTGAGCCGCAGCAGAGCAAGGGTGCGGTTAAAGGTCCCTACGGCAAGGGAGAGAAGAAGGGTGGGGAGAGAAAGAGAAGAGCTGCAACCTGCCTTGCCGGAGATAAGAGTTCTGGAGTGGGATTCGGAAAGAGAGGCTCACATTGCACGCCATGGTGTCACGATAGATGAAGTGGGAGAGGTATTTAGGGACTTGCCTTTCTTGCGGCGTGTAGGTGGCAAAGTCTATCAGGTCTTCGGGCAAACAGACGCGGGGCGTTACCTGATGGTCGTGGCATTAGGTTTAGGAAATCGACGAGGGTGGTTAAGAACTGCACGAGAGATGACCCAATCGGAGCGCAGAATGTATCTGAAGAGACGAAAGCAAAGGAGGTGATTCTTATGGCAAAAGTAAAGAAGAAAAAGCTGAAAGAGCCGCCTGATATGAGCGATTGGACTGACGAACAGATCGTTGAGTGGCTGGAAAATCACGATACCGCCGAATATGGCCTGGGTGAACTTGAAGAACTAAAGGTGGGTCCTGCCTTTCGCATGATAAAGCGTTCAAAGAGTGCGATCCGACGAGCCTTGTTGAAGAGAAGAGAAAGTCCTGCTGATTGAGCAACCTTCCACAGTTATCCTCTCCCTCCGTCCTCCCTTGATCTCCGTTCGCCCACGTTTCAATACCATCTTGGTTCGATTAGAAGTTTTCGTAGAGGTAGGGCTTCCTCTGCTGTTTTTCGTGTTTCAATACCATCTTGGTTCGATTAGAAGGATCAGGTGAGGTACAGCGCCAAGCTGATAACCTCGTTTCAATACCATCTTGGTTCGATTAGAAGGGAATAACATCCTGTACATCATTAAGGGTTACCTGTGTTTCAATACCATCTTGGTTCGATTAGAAGGAGAATGGATGGGTGGTAGTCGCAAGCTTGGTATCGTTTCAATACCATCTTGGTTCGATTAGAAGCGTTTATGTACGCGGTCAAGCTGCACGATTACGAGAGTTTCAATACCATCTTGGTTCGATTAGAAGTCAGTCCTCTTTAGCCTTCTTACCGTCCTCGCCTTGTTTCAATACCATCTTGGTTCGATTAGAAGTGATCATCGGAGCGTTGTCCACTGTCACTGAATCCGTTTCAATACCATCTTGGTTCGATTAGAAGCAAGCTGAAGCAAGGGCTGATGCAGGGGGTTCTCCAGTTTCAATACCATCTTGGTTCGATTAGAAGGTTTGGCCCTAATATTTTAACTCTCGGAAGAATCGCGTTTCAATACCATCTTGGTTCGATTAGAAGCCCTCCGGTGTCGGGACGGGTGAGATCATTGCGCTGTTTCAATACCATCTTGGTTCGATTAGAAGGCCGCCTTTGCCCGGTTCCACATCTTTTTATCCTCAGTTTCAATACCATCTTGGTTCGATTAGAAGACGGCTGCCTTTCCCCTTGCACGTGTGCCCTACCTGGTTTCAATACCATCTTGGTTCGATTAGAAGAGCTCGTTACGGACTGAGCGAAGACGAGCGAACCTGTTTCAATACCATCTTGGTTCGATTAGAAGTCAGAGAGACGACCGGAAGATCCAATCTTGAGAAGGTGTTTCAATACCATCTTGGTTCGATTAGAAGGTCCTGTGGCAAGGCTATGAGGACTTCGAGACCCGTGTTTCAATACCATCTTGGTTCGATTAGAAGTTCCTGTACCCGAATCCGCCACTTGCCATGTATCAGGTTTCAATACCATCTTGGTTCGATTAGAAGGCAATATTTAGGCAAGTTTAGTTTCAATACTATCTTAGGTTCAATTAGAAACCCGGAGTTCAGAGTCAGATTTTCGAGCTTCACTCCTTCCAAGCCGCGCTACTCCCACACCAGTAAGTCGTCGACCTCCGGTTATGTAAAAAACCCAGGAGGTCGACGACTTTTCGGAAACTCGCTTCAGGACTCTATTCACTTGTCAATGACCTGCCCTCAAACCCAGAAATTTCCGCGTATCCAAACCTGATTATAGGAGGTCGACGACTTTTTCGCAACAGAAAGGCAAGAGTGTGGAAAGATCTAAATTACTACTCAACAGGATTAGATGATAGTATCTGTCGGGCTCTTCTCCGTCCCCATCACTTCCCGGTCGAGCCACTTCTCATTTCTCACCTTATAGATGTAAATCGAGTCCACTTCGTCGTCAATCCGCTTTTTTAACCCCGCCCTGATCTTCTCCAGCTTCCCCTTCGTCACCTCTCCCTCAAACACTGAGTTCTGAACCCAGTTGAGATACTGCCTGAGATAGTTACAAACCTTCGTTACCCGAGTTACTCCGATGTCATAGACGATTATCACATACACCTAAATCACCACCACATCTTGAACCCTTGGTAATCCTCGGTGCCGCTCAAATGCTTGATCAGCTTGTAGCACTCCAGGCGGATTAACCGCTGATACGAGACATGCTTGCGCAGCTGTCTGTGCTGTATCGTCTGGTTGAGCCGCTCATCGTACTGCCTGAGAAAGATGTCACGGCCCTCCTCCTTCAGATAACAGTAGTTAAGGTCCCTCTCGAAATGTTTTTCCTTTAACATCCGGTTATTCACCAGCTTGAAGATCACCCGATCGACAATCAGTGGTTTGAAGATCTCGCTGATATCCAGACTCAACGAGAATCGCCGCTCCCCCGGCTCATGCAGAAAGCTGACCGTCGGGTTGAGTTGCGTCCGGTAGATCTCACTCAGTGTCGTGGCGTACAGCAGGGAGTTCCCGAACGAGATCAGCGTGTTGATCACGTTGTCAGGCGGCCGCTTCACCCGCTTGACGAACGGCTCGTCGAGGTTCAGGATGAAGTTGAAACTCCTGTAGTAACGCTCCCGGATCCGGCCCTCAATTGCCATCAGCGAGAGCGGATCCGCCGCCGCCGTGAGAGCCTCCTGCTCTGCTTCAATTGCCTCGATGATCTGTCCCAACTCGGGCGCTTCGACCCGGTTCTTGTAATATTTTAGATTGCGAAGCAGGTTGTGGCAGGCCGAGTTCACGGTCTCCCGGGCTAGCACCATCCGCCTCTCAAGGTCGGTGTAATGCGATACCTGTTGAACCAGCAAGAACCCGGAGTTCAAGTATTCCCGGGGGTAATAGCTTCCCGAGTAGTAGTCGTAGTAGTTGAAAAAGTGGACCGGTATGTGTTTTTGAGCCAAGAAATCGAGCAGTTTGGTGTTCAAAGTGACTTCCCCAAAGATATAGAACGCGTCAACATCCTCTACTGGGATCGGTCGCTTACCTGCCTCGTTCTCAAGATAGATGGTATTCTGTTTGCGCCTCAGCGTACCGCTGCTGCTGATATAGTAATTTCGCCCCATGACCACCTCCTCGGACTCAGGAATAGCAGAGTTCGAAGTAGCTGCACTTCTTGCAGAATGAGTGCTTATCTAATCTGGGCGGGGGATCTTGTGCAGTGATGACCTCGCCGACCCGCTCCAGAATCCTCTCTATCTCCCGCTCTGCCTCCTCAGTCAACTCAACCTCGACCTTTCGACGCAGTTTCGGATAGCGGATGGCCCCTGTGACATTCTCGACACCCTTGCGTTTGAGATAGTACAGGTAATAGAGCAGTTGGTACCTATGGGCTTCCTCGACCTTGCTCGACTTCTTCACCTCGTTGATCACTCCCTGCCTGCTGGAGAAGTCGATAACGATCTTCTCGTCGATCATCAGCTCCTTGTGCTCTCGGGGATATGACGACTCATGAATCAACCTGCCGATAAGCACGGCATCGGAGGTATGTTCCATCTCCAAATCGTGGCTGAACAGCCAGAGCTTTCGCTTGCAAACAAGGTAGTAGTTTACCTGTGTACCAGTGTATATGAGAGAATTAGATGGCTCAGTGGTCATCAGCTTTGGAGTCCTTGACCGATGTAAGACTTTTGCGGATCTGTCCTTCGAACTTCTTACCCAATCCCTTGAGCTCGCGGAGCCTCCCTGCCTCGACTACTTGCCTCAGATCGTCCAGGTCTCGGACCCCGAGCGCCTCGTGGAGCCGCCTCGCCGTCTTCGGCCCGATCCCGTCGATCTCCAGTACCCTGACATCAACGGGCACCTCGCGCTTCAGCCGCTCGAGCGTCGCCACCTTCCCCGTACGAAAGTACTCGTCGATCTTATTGGCGATGTTGACTCCGACCCCGGGGAGTTTTTCCAATTGTCCTTCCCGCCACACCCGCTCGATTACTTCAGAGAATGCCTCGATCTCTGCGGCCGCCCGTCGGTAGGCCCGGGGCTTGAACGGGACCTCCTGATACTCCAACAGCAGGGCCAGTCGGTAGAAGATCCGGGCTACCTCGTGGTTGGTTCGGTTTCGCACCATCCTGTTTCAGCTTAATCGATCGGTGCCTGCCGAGGCAACCCCGTTGAAATTTCTCTATATCATTGCTCGATTTGCTGGAGAACTTCCAGCGCACGCTGGGAGTACAAGGCCCGCAGCTTTTCGGCCAACACCTCATCTTCAATCAACGTGACAGACGGCATGCAATACCCATGAGAGCATGTAATCGCGCTCGATGACGGTCTCATCCACACCGGCCTGTATCGCTCGTTGGCGAATCTCCTGGGTCCCGATCATTCAGTACCCTGCCCTCCGGGGATAGTTGCTCGGACATCGAAGTTGATGATCAACCGCCAGCGAGCGTTGCGCTCGCCATCCGACTCGGCGAGCCCCGGATCAAGTGCGCTGTAACCGCCGCTGAGATCTCCTCTGAACGTTTCAAGCACGTCCGTATCGAACAGTTCCAAGGTCTCAGCGATGTAACCGAAGCGCTTCAGGACAGCACGATTGCCTGCTCTTAGGGTGTAGTTGAACACCTTCTGGGGGTTGAGCCGGTTATCCTCATGCTCTTTTTGTTATTTTGGGCCATGTTAGTGACCATTTCTGAATACTTTCATGTCTCTTGATAACAACCTCATTTTACATCCCCTCTGACCAGGATGCAAGACCGCGTCTCCGCATACCGGGGTTAGAAAGTCCGGGCCACCTCACGGTTGCTTCGGTGGCGCATCATTGACATCTATAGGGACAGTTGCGGGATCCTCTGGCTTTAGAACCGGAACTTCACACCCAGTGTCGGATCCGGGGCAGGATGTACATTGATACTGAGCTCCAATGACAGTCTCGATCCAATCGCAAGATCGATTCCGGCTCCAACGTTCAACCCAAAGATGGGCGCACTTGGCATAGGCATAGGGCTAGTCGGTCCTGGGTCGACCAGGTAGACGACGCCCGGACCACCTTGAAGGAACCACCGCCAGCGCGAGGTGGAGGAGTAGATCCTGACGTTCACGGATGCGTTGGTATAAGAGCCAATAATGGATGTGCTGAGAGCGGGATGGTACCCCACCAGACCGACGATGGACAGATTGTCGGTAAGAGGGCGTTCCACATCCAACGCGACCGTGGCGAACGCCCCTGGTGGGAAATAGCCGAGGTGAAAACTGCGTCCACGTCTTGGCGCGGTGGTCGGAGCTTGAGTCTGAGGAGGCTGAGGAGGCTGAGGAGGCTGGCCAGTAACGAGATCCGCAACCTCGACCACGAAAGTTACCACATCCCGAGCTACGGTGCCATCGCTGTCCCGAGCGGTAAGGGTGATCCGATGCCTCCCCGCAGAGAGGAGGGTGAACAGGACCTCCCCAGTACCCAGGCGTCCATCCCGGTCGGAGCGCCACTCCAGGCTCTCACCGCGCAGTGCGCCGTCTTCCGGGTCGAAGGCGGAGCCTTCAAAGAGTTCGCCGCCCGGGGCCGTTGCGTCATCCTGTGGCCTGACGATGGTGACGTGAGGCGCTTGGTTGGGGATGGTAAACGGTGCGTCGGAGACGTCCTGAGTAGAGTTGAACCCGTCGCTGGCGCTGACCCGAAGCAGGCCGCAGTCCGTCCCCCCGATGACTTCCACCGGCACGGTGAGGGTGGTGTTGCGGAGGTCTACCGCTAGGGTGTCATAGGTCTCGCCGCAGTCGGTGCTGACCTGCACCAGGTAGCTCAGGGGGTCCCCGTCGGCATCTCGGCCGGTCCAGGAGAAGGTGGCTTCTCGACCCCGGAGTCGTTCGCCTCGATTGGGAGAGACCACCTCCACCTGGGGGGGGTTGGCACTCCGGTCCACCGAGACCAGCGTCCGTCCGGTTTCATCCCGCACCTCGGCCCTGACCATGCGCTCGTCAAAGGGCACCGGAATGACGAAGTTCCCAGTGCGGATGGGAGGTTCGCCAACTGGGCCCACCGCTTGGCCAGCGTGGATGTTGGGTTGGAAGGGAACTCGATTGATGACTTGGTTCCGCCGGTCCAGGAGCAATAGCGTGAAGGGTCCCTCGGGCATCTGGGGTGGCTCGAGCCTGCTTTCCACCGTGTGGAAGGGCAGGAAGCGGGTAGCGCCTGTGTCCAGTTCCATAATGCCCGCTATCACAAGGTATATAGCAGACTCCAGGAAGAACTTCTTAGGGGGAGGTGGGAAAAGCTCGTTGATGCGGTCGTGGACGGCTTCGTAGGTGTAGTCGGAGATCCACCGAATGCTGTCACCACAGTAGCTCATCAACTCGAAGGCACTGAAGGGGGTCCATATCCCCACTTGGTTGAAATCCAATGTATTGGTACGCATACCGTGGATGAGGCGATTTACGCCCTGGTCCATGGGTCCGATAGTAGCCACCATATCTCCTAGGTCTATCGCGAAGTAGGGGAAGTCCGGGGCCGAGAGGAGGGCCTCCTCGCCGCAATAGCCCTGGTAGGCGGAGTCGTTATAATATTCGCTGAAATGTGTGCCCAGGGTGGAGTCCACCGCGTGGTAGCGGCCCAGGTTATGACCTATCTCGTGGGCGTGAGTGTTATACCGCGCACCATTTCCAAACTTCCCGGCTGAGACGACGCCGGGTCTTTCCCCCAGTCCGCCGATGCCTTCTTCTGTGGGACCTACCACGATCCCGTAGTACAGGCGCTGGCAGCCACTAAGATCCGCCCAAGTCCAGCAACCGTCAAAGAATTTCATTATATGTAGATTGGCGAGGAGCAGATCGAAGTCGAGCGTCCCGGACCCGTAATCCAATAAACCCCGGGTAGCGTCCAGGTCATTGCTGGCGATGGGAAAGATGTTCACGAGCCGGCGCTCCAGCTGGGTCGCGTTGAAGTCGGTGGGGAGGTAGGTGGTACCGTCCTTATTCTGCTGAACCCGGACCCACTTCAGCTGGAGCGTGCCGGTGTCCTCGAAGGTGACCGTCACCTTGCAGTCGTTGTTATCGTCGGCCTTGTCCAGACAGCGCAGGCCGTGGCTCACCCCTTTCACCTCCAGCTCTATGGTTCCCCACAGCCAAGGGGGGGCAGCAAGAAGTTGGCGCTGCTGGCAGGGTAAAGAGGGGGATCGTCGAAAAAGTTCTCGCGTCTTTTCAGGGCGTTGGCCCTGGCCACCATGCCGATGCAAGACGGGGAGCAGATCATCTGCAAGGGAGAGTAGGGCATAAGCTTTCCGTTACGCCATCCATTGAGCTCCAACACCACGTCAGGGACGTCGAGGTCGAAGTACCAATAGGCACCGGGGCGGTAGCGCCTGGGCTTTATATGGGCCCTGACGATGGTGGTCTTGTCCTTCACCATGAAGACGCTATCTTCCAGGTCCTGGATGGACTGGTTCACCTCCAGGCCCACCAGCTCGATGGGATCCGCCACACACCAGTCAAAGATGTTGTTGGCCAACTGCCGGTTATACTCAAGGTTTATCCACGGGTCTGCGATGATCTTCTCGTCGGCGGAGACGATGACCCGCCCCTGTCCCATCGTGGCTATCCCCACGATCGCATAGCCTCCCAGGTCTCTAACTGCCATGAGCTGGATTGGGATTGATAAATGTTGCTCGGGACCGGGAACGAACGCCGAGAACACCCCCAGCGTGATGGGGTGGGTGGAAAGGTTCTGTGTCTTGCCAGGATTGCCCGGTGCATTCCCGTAAGGGAACCCAAAAAGGGCGTTGATGGCTCCATGCTCTGGGGGGTCGAGCAAACCGTGTTGATCGCCGTTGAGAAAGAGGCAACCCCCGTCCTGAACGTACTGAGCAAGGCCGGTTTTCTCGTACCAGGGAAAGATGCTTTCCCAATCTTCTTCTATCCACCAGATATCGTGCTGGTAAAGCGCCCCAAAAGCAAAAGGATAAAGGCCAGGGGGGTCATGGAACGCTATCGTCGCCCCCCGGCTCTCCAGGTCCCCCTGGATGATGGTGTAGTCGGTGAGCACCTTCCCCTGCTGGCCGCCCTGGTTGTGGGAGAGGTCGATGCCGATACTAATCCCGGTCAGATCCGCTCCGGCAAAGACAGGAAGCACCAGGAAGATGGTGTTCAGGACCGAGAGTATAAAAGCCAGAGACCACGGTAAGCTCCGCCCTGTGAAGTTCATCCAGATACACCCTCTAGTTACCAGTTGTCCCGGTACTCTTAATTATATTTGTCGGCTGTTTCACCGACCGACTGACTTAAATTAAATAATGATAATCCATATCAGGAAGGTGAAGCAACTTCATCCAGTTCCGCGCGCACGGTTGTTGCTTTGGGCTTCGTCTCTGGATAGGCTTGAGTGAAAGGAGGAGTACGATGACTTCAGTGGACCCAAACGCAATGCGCTATGAGCATTTAATCCGCTTAGTGCGGGTGGCTAGGGCGTTAGAGGCGGGAGGATATTACAACGCAGCCAAACTCTTCTGGGCGGCGGCGTTCTCCGAGGAGATTCGTGCCAGTAATGAGTTCGGGGTGCCCATCGGGACCGATGAGCTCGATCGCGCAATGGACCCCGATGAGCTCGACCGCGAAATAGAAACCGTGATCAATGTGCTGACGGCAGCAGGTGTCAAGCCGCAACTGATCACCGCGCTCCAACATGGGCGGCAGGGGGCCCGAGAGGATCGCACCATCCCCTGGACTGAAATCCCGGAGGTGTTTGTCTGTCGCATATGCGGCGAGATCATCCTCGGCCAGGCTCCACAGCGATGTCCGACCTGTGGTGCTCGCGCGCTCACCCTCCGTGAGTTTCCACCCGTGTACTTTCTGGAACCGCTTCCTCCACAGCAGGTCTTAGCAGCTCTGGCCTCTACACCTGACGAAGTGGAAGAGCTCATCAACGGGTTAAGCGAAGAGCAAATGGCACAGCCCCCGCGACCCGGCGAGTGGGCGATCCGAAACGTGCTCTGGCACTTGCTGGTTGCACAGGGGCTCCTGGCTGGCCGCGTCGAGAAGATGCTGGCGGAAGACAACCCATCGTTGGAGAGCGTAGCGGCCTGGACCGCCGGGACTGAAGAATCCCTGTCGGTGCGGGAGATCCTGAAGCGCTTCCGGATCTCGCGTCAGGCCACAGTAGAGCGGCTAAAGGAGCTGTCTGCGCAAGACTGGTGGCGCACCGGCCAGCACGAGGAGTTTGTCCAGGTGACGATTCTGCAGCAGGCCGGTTACTTTGCCAGGCACGAGCGTCACCATCTGCCGCAAATCGAAGCGATCCGTCAAGCCATCGGGGCGTAACGGAGTCAAAAGACCTCAGACAATGATACCCACCACCGCTTCGCCTAACCCTTAAACCCCGTTGAAATTTCTCCATCGAGTTGCTATCTTGTCGAGGATATCCACGAACCGGAAGAGGAGGGTGAAGACGATGAGCAGAGCGGAGGACAAACAGGTCACGCCCAAGAGCGAGGACTACGCCCGCTGGTACACCGACGTCGTCCAGAAGTCGGAGCTGGCCGACTACGCACCGACTCGAGGCTCTATGGTGATCCGGCCCCACGGCTACGCCCTGTGGGAGAAGATTCAGGGAACGCTCGACCGGATGTTCAAGGAGACCGGCCACCGTAACGTGTACTTCCCGCTTCTCATCCCGGAGAGCTTCATTAAGAAGGAGGCGGAGCACGTCGAGGGGTTCGCCCCGGAGCTGGCGGTCGTGACCCACGGCGGTGGCAAGCGGCTGGAGGAACCGCTCATCGTCCGACCCACCTCCGAGACGATCATCAACGCGACGCTCTCCAAGTGGATCCGCTCCTATCGGGACCTGCCGCTGCTCATCAACCAGTGGTGCAACATCGTCCGTTGGGAGCTCCGGCCCCGGCTATTTTTGCGGACACTGGAGTTCCTGTGGCAGGAGGGGCACACCGCCCATGCCACTGAAGCGGAAGCTGAAGAGGAAGCACTCCAGATGTTGGAGATCTATAGGAAATTCGGCGAAGAGTACGCGGCCATCCCGGTGCTCGTCGGCCGGAAGAGCGAGTCGGAGAAGTTCGCCGGCGCAGTGCACACTTACGCGATCGAGGCGATGATGGGCGACCGACGGGCGCTCCAGGGGGCGACCTCGCACAACCTGGGGCAGAACTTCGCCCGCGCCTTCGGAATCCAGTATCAGGATCGCAGCAACGAGCTTCAATACGTATGGCAGACGAGCTGGGGGCTCAGCACCCGGGTCATCGGAGCGATCGTGATGGTCCACGGCGACGATCAGGGGCTAGTTCTGCCGCCCCGGCTTACCCCAATCCAGGTGGTGGTCGTCCCTATCTGGGGAGATGACCGCGAGCGAGACCCGGTGATGAACGTCGTTGCCGAGATCAAAGAGCGGTTGGGTGATCAGGTCGCTTTGGAGGTCGATGATCGGGATGAGTACTCCCCCGGTTGGAAGTTCAACGAGTGGGAACAGAAGGGGGTGCCGCTCCGCATCGAGATCGGTCCCCAGGATGTCGCGAACGAACAGGTGGTGCTCGTCCGACGCGATACCGGGGAGAAGCTGACCGTCGCCCAGACCGAACTGAGCAGCCAGGTACACAAACTGCTCGAGGAGATCCAGCAAAACCTGTTCGACCGAGCGTTGCGATTCCAACAGGAGAACACCCACGAGCCTGAGGATTTCGAGGCGTTCAAGCGGATCATTGACGAGCAGGGCGGCTTCCTCGTCGCTTGGTGGTGTGGCTCGGCCGACTGTGAGACAGCGATCAAGGAGGAGACGAAAGCGACGATCCGCTGCATCCCCTTCGATCAGCCGGAGGGCACCGGTGGCTGCATCTACTGTGACAACGAGGCCAAGGAACAGGTCGTGCTCGCGAAAGCCTACTGAAAGGAAGGGTCGAGAATGGCGGAGTTTGTCACCATCTACACGACCTCGAGTGATATCGAAGCCCGGATGATCGAGGATCTGCTCAACGATCACGACATCCCCAGCCGGCTGATCTCGAACATCACTCACTCGGTCTTTGAGTTCACGATCGGCGGGCTGGCGGAGATTCGAATCGCCGTACCGATCCAGGATGAAGTCAGGGCCCGGGAGTTGCTTCACGAGGTGCTGGGACCTGAATTTGTAGAGGAGGAAGGATAAGTGATGACGCATCAGGAGCGGATTCAAGCCGCTATGCGTGGGGAGCCGGTCGATCGGGCCCCGATCGCCCTGTGGCGACATTTCCCCCATGACGATGCCACAGCCGAAGGGTTTTCTCGGGCGGTCGTCGATTTCCAACGGAAATACGATTTCGATCTGGTGAAAGTCACCCCGGTCGCCGGTTATCCGGCCGAGGCCTGGGGAGCCGAACTGATCTATGCGGACAACGATGAGGGAACGCGTGACTACCGCAGCCGGCCGGTAAATGATCGCGCGGACTGGAGTCGGCTTCCAATCCTGAACCCCGATGAAGGGGTGTTGGGCCGCGAACTGGAGGCACTGCAGCGGATCCGGGATGCGCTCGGCGGGGACGCCCCCATCCTGGAAACGATCTTCAGTCCGCTGACTATCGCCTGGAATCTTTCAGGGGACCGCTGGCTGGAAGATCTACGGCACCACCCTGAGGATCTCCACGCCGGTCTGAAGACGATCGCTGAGACGACCACCGCCTTCGCCCGGGCATCTGTGAAGACCGGTGCCGACGGGATCTTCTTCGCCACCCAGCTTGCCACCACCGATCTGCTCACCGAGGTGGAGTATCGGACGTTCGGGGTTGCCTACGATCGACAGGTGTTGGACGCCATCACGGATGAAGCCGATCCGATCCTCCTCCACATCCACGGCGTCCACATCATGTTCGACCTGCTTGCTGACTATCCGGCCGGGATCGTCAACTGGCACGATCGCCGTACTGAGCCGACGTTGGCCGATGCTTTAGCCAGGGTCTCCGGAGCGGTGCTCGGCGGCCTGAACGAATGGGACACATTGCTTCACGGCAGCCCGGACGATGTCCGAGCCGAGATTGCCGATGCCCTGGCCCAAACAGAGGGACGACGGGTGATCATCGGAGCGGGATGCGTCACCCCGGTGACCGCGCCTGAAGCGAACCTACATGCCGCCCGCCAGGCGGTCGAGGAGACCGGTTGATTTATTCTTGATCTAAATGAATCTGAGGGATGCGGTCCAAATCGAGCGGTTCCTCACCTGCCTCGGTTCGGATGATGTGTGTCAAAGCAGCCTCCAGGTCGTCAACAAACGATCTCAGATCGATCCCTTGGGCCGTATCACCGTAGGGCCGAAGTTGGATCAGTCCCTCTGAAAGTTTCTTCTTCGCACCGTAGAAGTTGCCGCGCTTCAGATGATAGAAGGCGGCGGCTGCCTTGATGATCCCCTGGTACAGATCGGCAAACGTCCCGCCCTCCCGCCACAGGTCCTCCAGAGCCTCGTGGCTCTCGAAGAATTTTCTAGTGTTGAACAGTTCGATCCCCTGGTTGAGTCGTTTGTCCACGCTCTATTTTTCCTTCGGGGGCTTGTCATGGTCGACGTACAGCTCCCCCTCCAAGTCGCTCAGCAAAGTGATGGCCGCGTTCGCCCCGTCTCCAGCGGCGACGATCGCCTGGCTGGGAAGTCCGGCGCCATGGCCCGCCGCGTAGACACCGGAGACGTTCGTCCGGTTGTAGCGATCGACCTTGATCACCTGCTTGGGTTTGATCGCGTCCACGACTTCGACGCCAAGTGTCTTGGCGTAGTCGACGAGTGGCCCGGATGCCAGGATCAGGTTTCTTCCTTTAAAAACGTTTTCCTCGGTGACCACCTCGAACAAGTCGCCGTCACGCCTCAGCCCTTCGACCTTGTCTGAAATGATCTTGGCGCCGAACTGCCTCGCTTGACGCTGACCTTTCTCCAACAGGTCGTCCCCAAGGATCGATTCTGGATAGCCGAAGTAGTTTTTGAGGTAGGCACTGTGCAGGGTCGTTCGACCCCAGTCAATCACTAGCGTCTTTTTGCCCGCTTTGCTGGTAAAGATTGCGGCCGACAGGCCTGCCGGCCCCCCACCGACGATCAAGGCGTCCCATACCGTCTCTTCTGGCAAAGTATACCCCTCCTATTTGTTTGATGTTAACCCAGAATACTATATTCATACTTGCCTTTGATCGGCCTGGCATCTGCAAATCTGCTTGCACTGAAAAAGGAAGCATTTATATCAGAAGATCTTCCGTCAATGATCAACTCGGCCACCATATCACCGATCGCAGGAGCTAGCTTGAAGCCATGGCCGCTAAAACCTGAGACGCAATAGAATCCTTCCGGACCCACTTGATCGATCACCGGATGCCAATCGGGAGATATAGTGTACAGACCGGCCCAGCCCCCCTTGAATAAGCCTGACCTGAATGCAGGGAAACGCTGACATACCTTTTCAGTCACCTCAACTTTAAAGGCTTCATCGACCGAATCCTTATAGTTATCTGGATCTTGTACGCGATCCTCTGCTTCTTCGGCACTGATCGAGCCAACAATAGTTTGCTGCCCTTCCTCAGGTTTGAGGTAGATACTGTGAATGAAGTCGGCATATACTGGATGGTATCTTTCCGCAAATTCCGGTGGCCTTTGAATGTTTGCGACCTGTGCGCGACTGACCACGAAAGGAAGCTCTACTCCAACTGGTTCCGCAAGCATTGCAGACCAGGGTCCAGCAGCATTTACAACGATGGGGCTTGCGATGGAGCCCTGAGGCGTGGTGACGGAGTTCACTTTGTCACTTCTCAGCTGTATAGAGATCGCGGGTGTCCCTTGGTAAATCTTTGCCCCTAAGTCTTGCGCCCGTCGAGCATAGGAGTAAGTTGTCGCAGCCGGATCAGCATAGCCCGAATCAGGTTCGAAAGCTGCCGTGGCAAAATCATCGGTTGAGAGATAGGGTTGGAACTCTTTGAGCTCTTCCGCAGAGATCACTTGAGTATTGATTCCTATCTCTCTCTGCATCTGCACATTTTCTTCCAGATTTTTGATGTCGTTCTTAGATACGATCACGACAAAACCTGTCTTGACGAAATCTGCTGTTCCTCCCACTCTATCGGCAAAATCCTGGAACTCTTTAAGGCTGTTCAGCGCCATCTTTGCCGTCACTTCATGCGAGTAATGCGTGCGAATTATGGCGCTAGATTTGCCGGTTGATCCGGAAGCGAGCGCATCTTTTTCCAGAAGGGCTATATTTATTACTCCCCTCTCGGCTAAGTTGAAAGCGATACTGGCTCCCATGACGCCGCCACCAATGATCACCACATCGGCCGTTTTCAGCATATCTCTTCTCCTTTTCTCCTTGACGCTGTTACAGTTTTATACTGCGTGAAATTGGTTTGTCAAAACGTGAACCCAGATGGCTCATCGAGTTGGAATCCTTGTCGGAACCGGCTCGGTTTGCTAAAATATCCTGCGATTGCTATGGCTGATGAGAAAGTACTTGTTGCAATGAGTGGGGGGGTCGACAGCGCGGTCGCCGCCTTTCTGTTAAAGGAGCAGGGGTATGACGTTGCCGGGATCACCTTCTGGCTGTGGGGCTATCCCGGAGGGCCTGAGACCGGACCGTACAACGGTTGCTGTGCCATCGACGTCGCCGGGCTGGCGGCCAAACAGATCGGTATCCCCCATGAGTGGGTCGATGAGAGCCAACGGTTCAAAAAGTGGATCGTCGATCCGTTCACCGAGGCGTACCTTGCCGGCCGGACCCCTAACCCGTGCGTCCGTTGCAACCGGCATATCCGCTTCGGACTTATGCTGGAGCACGCCCGGAAGATGGGATTCGATTATCTGGCGACCGGCCACCACGCCCGGGTGGAGCGTGCGGGAAGCACATACTACTTGAAGAAGGGCGTCGATGAGGTCAAGGACCAATCCTACGTCCTGTACACCCTCACCCAGGACCAGCTGGCCGATGTGCTTTTCCCCATCGGCGATTACACCAAGGAGGAGGTGCGTCGGATCGCCGAAGAGCAGGGTTTGATCTCGGCCCGGGAGCCGGAGAGCCAAGACCTGTGCTTCATCAACGGCGATTACCACAGCACGCTTCGTGAGATGGCCAACGGACAGATCCGTCGTGGGGAGATCGTCGATCTCGACGGGAACGTGATCGGTGAGCACGAGGGCGTTCCGTTCTATACGATCGGCCAGCGTCGCGGTCTGGGCGTGGGAGTAAGTATCGGGAGCGGGAGGCGGACCTACGTTGTCGAACTCGACCCCGAGCGCAACCGGGTCGTCGTCGGAGGTGAACAGGATCTGTATGCGACGGGGTTGATCGTCTCCGAACCGAGCTTCGTTTACGTCAACCGGCTGGATGAGCCACAATCGGTCACGGCCAAGATCCGCTACCGGAGCCCTGAGGTCGGTGCCACCCTGCGGCCCCATGAAGACGATCAGGTCGAAGTGATCTTCAACAAGCCGCAGCGGGCGGTCACCCCGGGTCAGGTCGCCGTCTTCTATCAAGGCGATCGGGTCTTCGGCGGCGGGATAATACGGTTGAAAGTTAAAAAGTTAAAAAGTTAAAAGTTAAAGGATTAAACAACTTTAGAACTTTTGAACCTTTAAACTTTTAAACTGCCTTCGGAGGGGTGGGTGAGCGGACGAAACCACCGGTCTTGAAAACCGGCGAACTGCAAAGTTCCGTGGGTTCGAATCCCACCCCCTCCGCCAACACAGTTGGAAAGTTAAAAAGTTGACAGGCTTGCCGGGTAAGGAATATAATTTCGATGTTGGTTCATGGTTTAACTTTGAACTTTCGAACCTTTAAACTTTTAAACTGATTTTCGGAGGGGTAGTCAAGCGGCCGACGACGGCGGGTTGCTAACCCGTTGTAGGGGTTTTTGCCTCTACCGTGGGTTCAAATCCCACCCCCTCCGCCAACACAGTTGGAAAGTTAAAAGTTAGCAAGTTAAAAAGTTTTATAACTTTTGACTTTTGAACTTTTTAACTTGAAACTGTCTTGTTATGCGCCTGTAGCTCAGGGGACAGAGCGACGGCCTCCGGAGCCGTAGGTCGGAGGTTCAAATCCTCCCAGGCGTACCAGAAACAGTTAAAAAGTTTAAAAAGTTGAAAAGTTAGCAAGTTAAGAACATCCTAAAACCTCCGGACTGGGGGAGTCAACCACGATGACCAAAGCCAATGGCAAGAAACTGCTGATCGTCGTTGACATGCAGAACGATTTTATGGATCCGGAAGGGGCGCTCTATTGCGGCGATCACGCTCGAGAGATCATCCCCCAGGTCCAGAGGTTGGTCGAACAGCACCTGGATCGCGGCGACCCCGTGGTCTTCACTCAGGACACCCACGAGGAGGGAGACTGGGAGTTCGAGATCTGGGGACGCCATTGTGTAGCGGGCGAATGGGGCCACCGGTTCATCCCCGAACTGGAGAAGTTTTCCGATAGACCCGGAGTCCATGTAGTTCAAAAGTCCCGCTACAGTGCGTTCTATGATACGAATCTGGATGAGTTCCTGAAGGAGCTCGACCCCGAGTCGGTGACGGTGACCGGGGTGTGCACCTCGATCTGTGTGATGGATACCATCGGGGGTCTGAGGAATCGAGGTTATCCGGTCACGGTGCACCAAAACTGCGTCGCCGACTTCGATCCGGAGATGCACACGTTTTCTCTGAAGCGGATGGAAAACATCTACACCGCTGAAGTGCTCTAACCGCCTTTCTGATCTTACAAGTTCCTTGCAACGGGAGACTTGAAAGACCGGATGAAACATTGTAAACTATAACTTCCTAAAACCGGCTAGCTCCAGGAGAAGTGAAGACCATGGTCCGAAAAATCAAAAACTATGTCGATGGTGAGTGGGTTGAATCCGCCACCAGCGAGTACATTCCGGTACACAATCCGGCCACCAGTGAGCTGCTTGCCGAATGCCCGGACTCAACCTACGAGGACGTGGATAAAGCGGTACAGGCAGCGACCGAGGCGTTCGAAGAATGGCGGCGTACCCCCATACTGAGCCGCGCCCAGTATATGCATCACTTCAAGCAGATTCTTGAAGAGCGTTTTGAAGATATTTCCAGGGTCGTTGTGGAAGATAACGGCAAAACGATTGACGAAGCGCGGGGCGAAGTCCGGCGCGGCATCGAGAGCGTCGACTTTGCTACGGGGGTGCCCTTCTTGATGCGCAATGACGGTGTCGAAGACATCAGCTCGGGCATCGACGAAACAACGGTGCGCCAGCCGGTCGGTGTCTTTGCCGCAATCACGCCCTTTAATTTCCCTATGATGGTGCCGCTCTGGTTCATGCCGACTGCGCTTACCTGTGGGAACACGTATATCATTAAACCGTCACCCCAAACCCCGCTCGGCATGGATCTTATCTATGAAATACTGGATGAGCTTGACCTGCCGGAGGGCGTTGTAAACCTGGTTCATGGCGCCGTGACTCCGGCACAGGCCATTATGGAGCATCCCGGTGTGGCGGGTGTGTCATTCGTCGGTTCGACCCGGGTCGCCAAGATCATCTATGAAACCTGTACCCAGCACGGCAAACGCGTCCAGGCACAGGGTGGGGCCAAGAATTACATCGCCGTCATGCCCGACGCCAGCATGGAAGCCAGTGTAAAGAACATCCTGGGCGCCGCCTATGGGTGTGCCGGTCAACGGTGCCTGGCGGTGGCGGTGGTCGTTGGTGTGGGCGATGTTTACGAACCGGTACGCAACGAACTGATCAAACAGGCGAGCAACCTGAAGGTCGGTTATGGCCTGGATGAATCGACGCAAATGGGTACCGTCGTCAGTTCAGCCGCCAAGGAACGCATCGAACGCCTGATTCAGCAGGGTGTGGACGAAGGTGCAACACTGGTCCTCGACGGGCGTGGGTTGGTGCCAGAAGGCTATGAAAAGGGAATGTTTGTAGGCCCCACCATTCTCGCCGATGTGACATCCGATATGACGATTGCCAAGGAAGAAATCTTCGGCCCGGTGCTGTTGCTGATTCGTGCTGATAACTTCGAAGAAGCAGTAGACATCATCAACCACAGCACGTATGGCAACGCCGCCAGCATTTTCACCAACAACGGCAAGCACGCCCGTGAGTTTAAGTATCAGGTGAACGCCGGTAACATTGGGGTCAACATTGGTGTCGCCGCGCCGTCGGCATCGTTCCCGTTTGGTGGCCGGAAAGATTCATTCTTCGGTGACCTACACGGACAGGGCGCGGACTCCATTGAGTTCTTCACCGAACGCAAGGTCGTCATTGAACGCTGGATTTAACTATGGCATCGCTGAACACATTTGGTGCGATCCTGACTTACGCGATCAATCTGGAGGCGCAATTGCGTGATTACTACCAATCGGCCGGTGACACCGACCGGGCCAAAGAAGCCGACAAACGCCGGGCGAAGCTGGAACGCATTCGCCGGGAAAACGTGCTTGAAATCACGTTGGAGCCGATAGAAGGGCTTGACGAGGGTAACTATATGTTCAACTTCGACGATACAGCCCCGTCAGGACAGGCGGCGGTGGAACAAGTCGCCGCTCGATTCTACGCAGCCGTTGCACCCAAGATCAATGTTCGTCAGGCACAGCGGGTACTGGAACGCTTCGGTAAGCAACACGCATCACTGGCACATACGAGTATCAGGAGGTAA
The DNA here is from genome assembly GCA_046758705.1 of Bipolaricaulia bacterium. Classification (GTDB taxonomy): domain Bacteria; phylum Bipolaricaulota; class Bipolaricaulia; order JBHIAT01; family JBHIAT01; genus JBHIAT01. The sequence goes on along the minus strand of JBHIAT010000003.1, from coordinate 15,758 downwards.
TATCATGACTGCTGTTCGCGGTGCGCTGATCCAGGCAACCTGGACCGGTGACCAAGAATCCATGATCGAAAAGCATGTCGAATACACCTACAAAGCCGCCGAACAAGACGCACAGGTGATGTGCTATCAAGAGCTATTTTACGGCCCTTATTTTTGCCAGGTTCAAGATCCCCAGTTTTATGACCTCGCCGAGTCGATTCCCGACGGTCCGACAACCGAGCGCTTCCAAAAACTGGCGCAGGAAACCAAGATGGTGTTGATCGTCCCTATATATGAGTCCGACGGCCCCGGCATTTACTACAACACCGCAGCGGTGATTGATGCCGACGGCACCTATCTGGGTAAATATCGCAAGACGCATATCCCGAACCTCCCCGGCTTTTGGGAGAAGTATTATTTTAAGCCCGGCAATCTCGGTTACCCGGTGTTTGAGACCGCTGTTGGCAAGGTGGGAGTCTACATCTGCTACGACCGCCATTTCCCCGAGGGCGCGCGCATGCTGGGCTTAAACGGCGCTGAGCTTGTTTTCATCCCATCGGCAACGTCACGCGGATTGTCGCAGCATCTCTGGCGTATTGAGCAGACCAGCCACGCGATCGCCAACGGCTACTTTGTTGGCACCATTAATCGCGTTGGTATCGAACCGCTTGGCGACAACGACTTCTACGGGCAGAGCTACTTCTGTACGCCGCGTGGGGAATTTGTTGGCGAGGTGGGTGATGACTACGAAGAAGAGCTCATCGTCCGCGACCTTGATCTCAATCTAATCAGAGAGGTGCGCGACACCTGGCAGTTTTACCGGGACCGCCGCCCCGACCTATACGACAAAATCGTCGCCCCATAACAGTTAAAAGTTGGAAAGTTAGAAAGCTAGAAAGTTATGAAGTTTAAGGAGTTAAACGGCAGGGGAGAGTAAGGAGAGATTCATCATGGACTTTGGCATTACATTCAAAGGCGATATGAGTCTCGAACGCACCCTGAACCTGATAAAGCAGGCCGAGGCCGCCGGGTTTACCCACACCTGGTTTTTTGATTCGCATGTGCTCTGGCAGGACTGCTATGCCATGATGGCGGTAGCCAGCCAGCATACCACGACGATGCGTTTTGGACCCTTGGTGACCAATTCGGCGGTGCGTGACTGGTCGGTGACAGCGAGTATGCATGCCGCGCTCGCACGCCTGAGCGATGGCCGGATTGACATGGGTGTTGGTCGTGGCGATAGCTCGCTGCGCATGTTAGGGCGCAAACCCGTGACCTACAAGGAAATGGGCGAGTTTGTGGAGACAGTCCGCAAATTGGTCAACGGAGAGGAAGCGTCGGTTCTCGGTCACCCCACTACCCTGACCTGGTCTAGCTATCAGATGCCGATCTGGATTGCCGCCTACGGCCCGCTAGCGCTCAAGACCGCCGGACGGCATGGCGATGGACTGATCATTCAACTTGCTGACCCATTCCTGTGCGAATGGTTTATCGGACAATTCCGCGCTGCTGCCGAGGAAGCCGGGCGTGACAGTTCGAAATTACGGGTCATCTCCGCCGCGCCGGTATGGGTGGGCGATATTGAAACAGGCCGCGAGCAGACACGCTGGTTCCCGGCGATGGTTGGTAATCACGTTGCCGATTTGGTTGAGAAGTATCACAACGGTGAATTGCCCCAGGCATTGACCGACTACATTGAGGAGCGCAAAGGCTACGACTACCGGGAACATGCCGATAAAGATGCCGAGCACCTGGACTTTGTCACCGAGGAGGTCGTCGACCGCTTCGGCATTTTGGGACCGACTGAGGTACAAATTGAAAAAATCCGCGTTCTGGAGTCCAAGGGTGTCAACCAGTTCAATATTTACCTGATGTGTGGCGACGAAGAACGGATCGTTGAGGAATATGGCAGCCACGTGATTCCGGCGTTTCTTTAATGGGGAGGTACGATCATGGGAACACTTTTTAAGAACGGTACCCTTGTTACCGCCAGTGATATATACAAGGCGGATGTATTGGTCGAAGCTGAGGTTTTTTCGCTGATCGGACGCGACCTGTCAGCGGATGGGCATGAAGTTGTCGATTGCACCGGCAAATATCTGATGCCAGGTGGCATCGACGTGCATACCCATCTGGACCTGCCCTTTTTCGGTACGGTCAGCAATGATGACTTTGAATCCGGCCATATCGCGGCGGCTTTTGGCGGCACAACCAGCCATATCGACTTTGTCATTCAGCCGGTGGGCGGCAACCTGGCCGATGGCTTGGCCGATTGGCGCAATAAAGCCAAGAAAGCGAATATCGACTACGGCTTTCACATGGCAATTACCGATCTGCGCGATGATGTGATGGAAGAAATTCCGAAGATGATTGACGAAGGCATCACGAGCCTGAAGGTCTTCCTAGCCTACAAGGGTGTCTTCATGGTAGACGACGACACCCTGTTCCGCGCGATGCAGGTCGCGGCGAAACACGGCATGCTGGTCATGGTACACGCCGAAAATGGCCCCATCGAGACGATTCTCACCCCGCAGTTGATCGCGGAAGGCAAACTGGAACCCAAATATCATGCTCAGTCGCGCCCGCCGGAAATTGAAGGTGAGGCCACCAACCGTGCCGTCGTTATGGCGGGTATGACCGGCTGCCCCTTGTACGTGGTCCACATGACCTGTGAGTTATCGATTGATGCGTTACGGCGTGGACGGGCGATGGGCTATCCGGTGATGGGCGAAACCTGTACGCAGTACCTGTTCCTGACGGTTGAGGAACACCTGGCGGCCCCCGGCTTTGAGGGTGCCAAATATATATGCTCGCCGCCAATCCGCACCCAGCACGACCATGCCGTCTTGTGGGAATCACTGCAAGACAGGACGCTACAGGCGGTGAGCACCGATCACTGTGACTTCTGGTATGAGGGCGGTATTGGCCCCTGGGAGGAATGGGACGCATCACATCCGAACGGCGATTGGACCGATTATGAAGCGCAGCACCCGAGCTATCGACGCCCCGGTAAGGAACTCGGCAAGGATGCGTTCAATAAGATTCCCAACGGCATGCCCGGCGTGGAGGATCGGATGATGGTGGGATGGCATCACAGCGTGAACGAGGGACGGATGACCCCCATGCGCTTTGTGGAACTGCATTGCACCAACCCGGCCAAGATCTTCGGAATGTACCCAAACAAGGGTACGATTGCCGTTGGCTCGGATGCCGACTTGGTGGTATGGGATCCGGACAAGGAGCGGGTCATCAGTGTTGAAACGACCCACATGCGGGTCGATTACAACGTCTATGAAGGCATGAGGGTACGTGGCGTGCCGATTCAGGTGTACCTGCGCGGTAAGAAGATCGTTGACGGTGAAGATTGGTTTGGCGAAACGGGCGCAGGTCAATTTATCCACCGTAAGCCGCATGCGCCGGTGATATAATTTGCACGTGGCGAAATACACTTAAATTGGTAGATGAACGCCCCCTACTCTATTTGTATTTGAAAGTGAAGTGCGGGTAAGGAGACGATTATGACCATGACCCACGCCGAACTGGCGGCAAAGAATAAAGCCTACACCCTGGCGAGTTGGACGGCTCAGACCGACTGGCACCCGATTACCATGGTGCGTGCCGAGGGCGTTTACTTTTGGGATGCCGACGGCACGCGTTACCTCGATTGGTCGTCGCAACTGATCAACGTGAACGTCGGACACCGACACCCGCACATCGTTAAAGCCATTCAAGAACAAGCTGCTAACGTCTGCTACGCCTACCCCGGCATTGGGACCGAACCGCGAGCGCGGCTTGGCGAACTGCTCCAGGAAGTGACCCCGCACGACCTCAGCAAGAGCTTTTTCACATGCAGCGGGGCGGAAGCCGTCGAAAATGCCATGAAGATCGCCCGGTTGTACACGGGCCGCCAGAAAATCCTCACCCGCTATCGTTCCTATCACGGTGGAACGTTTGGCGCAATGACCGCTGGGGGCGACCCACGCCGTCTGGCAAACGAACCGGGCGTCCCATGGATCGTCCGCATGCACGACCCCTATGCCTATCGCAGCCCGATCTATCGTGGGCGGAGCCAAGAAGCGGGCGACCGGGCGCTGGCCGATCTCACTGAGCAGACGGTGCTGTTTGAAGGCCCACAGTACGTTGCGGCAATCTTGCTGGAGGGGTATAGTGGCTCCAGCGGTATTATCCAGGGCGGCACCGCCTACTGGGAGCGTATTCAGCAAATCTGTGATACCTACGACATCTTGCTGATTGTCGACGAGGTGATGAGCGGCTTTGGGCGAACCGGTGAATGGTTCGGCATTGACCATTACCCGTTTGTCAGACCGGACATTATGGTGATCGCCAAAGGATTGACCAGTGGCTATGTCCCGCTGGGTGCCGTCAGTGTGACGGACAAAGTCGCCAGCTACTTCGATGACCATGTGTTGTGGGGCGGCCTGACCTATAGCAGCCATGCACTCGGCTGTGCGGCGGGGATCGCCAACATCGAAGTCTATCGGGACGAAAACCTTATCGAGCGCTCGGGTGAAATGGGCAAGGTGTTGCGCGCCGGGTTGAATGACCTCGCCGAGAGTCACCCCAGTATCGGTGAAATCCGGGGGACCGGCCTCCATCATGTAATTGAACTGGTCAAGAACCGTGAAACACGCGAACCCATGAGCGGCTGGAATCAGCCTGCCAGCGAGGCCATGCGGGCAGTCGACTCTACACTACGCGAGTTAGGTATGAGTACGTTCGTCAGATGGGACTGGATTTTCTGCACCCCACCCCTGATTATCACCGAAGAACAAATTAAAGAAGGGTTGGACATCATCGACCAGGCCCTGACCAAAGCCGATGCCTATTGCGACTGATTTCACAGTCAGCAGCGCAGGTTCACTTCAAAGCGTCTCTGGTAGGTGATCCAGAACGAGCCTGCGGATCTCCTGAGCGGACGGCAGGTCACGGATTAACTTCCCGTTTTCCAGAAACTTCACCAGCGCGGGCGTGACCGGACCGTCGCACTCCGGGCAGGTGTCAGGTACCTCATCCCACAGGACCACCTTTCGGTGTCCACATCCCTCACAGATATAGAGCTGTTTGGCTCCGGAGGGTTTGCCACGTTTGGCGATCGGTTCTCCCTCGATCTCTACGATGTCGAGTGAAAAGTCCATGACCCGGGCGTTGCTGATAGATGTTCCAACGCCGTAAGCATCGGCCACGGAATTCAGTTCCGGGATATTGTACTCGTTCAAACCTCCCGACACGAAGATCTTGACGTGGTCATATCCACGGGTGTCGAGTTCCCAACGCACCTCTTGGGCGATCGCCAGCATACTCCCACGCCGTGAGGACGGGGTATCGAGTCGGACGGCGTACAGACGGTCGCCAAGCAACTTGGCGTTCTCCAGAGCTTCGAACTTCTCGTCGCCGAACGTGTCGACCAGTGCGACCCGTTTGATCTGTTTATCGATCACCTCATCGAATATCGCGGTGGTGGACGAGGAGTCTCCGAGGATCAGCACCAGGGCATGGGGAATGGTGCCGACCGGCGGCTCACCGAGCAGCTCCGCCCCCAAAACACTGGAGACTCCGTCACAGCCGCCGATGAACGCGTTGCGATCGATCATGGGAGCGATTGCGGGATGGAGCCGGCGCACTCCGAAGCTGTAGATGGCCCGCCCGTGGGCGGCGATCTTGAAACGAGCGGCCTTGGTTGCAATCCCGCTCGCCTGGCACAGAAAACCGAGCAACGCTGTTTCCAGCACCGAGAAGTCACGATAGCAACTCGTTATCATCATCACCGGCTCTCGCGCTCGAAACAGCGTCCCTTCAGGCAAAGTCCAGAGGTCGAGCGGCTGGCCCTCCAAAAGTCGCACCCCTTCCTCTAATCCGGCGAGCACTCCCCAGGTCTGATCCTGATCCGGGAAGCTCTTGAGCCAGATCTCCATCTTCACCTGTTTGTCGATCCCTTTCGCTTCGAGGATCTGTTGGGTGCGATTGAAGTAGACGTCCGTCACCCGGCCCGATCTGATCTCATCTTCCGTTGCTATGAAGAACTTCTCTTTTGTTCGTTTTCTCGTTTCCGCTTTGGTTGATTTCATACTTCTCTCCTCTCCGGCCCGTAATCGCCATCGTTGTCAGGGGTCAGGGGTCGACAAGTATCCCCCCGGTGATCATCAGGGAAGTTCCCTCCGTGCGGAGGAAGAGCATGAGCCTGGCCTCGACGAACAGGCTGGATTTGCGTCCCAGGAGGCTGTCCAGATCACGGCTGAAGCCGACGGTCCCGTGGACGGTGGGCTGCGTGAAGGTGGACCCTGGGGCGATGAACATGGACAATCCGGCCCCGCCTTCGAGGTAGAGCATCGTGTTTCCTGTCGATCCGAGGTAGGATTTCAAGCCCGCATCGAGCAGGATACTCAAGCCTCCTCCTACACTCAGACTGGTTCGTAGCGCCAGGTCCGAGCTGGTGGGGAACTCGCCGATTACGGTGGCAAACGGGAATGCTTCAGGGAAGCCTAATTGTAATTCTAACGTAATTCCTCCGCCGAGCTGGATTCGCTTTTCTTCCTCTTCCTCAGGAATTGGGACGTGGGTCGCTCCTCCGATCCTGAACCGGGTTCGATTCTCATTCTCGTCGAAGAGCACGATCACGTCGGGACTTTGGTACGGTTCCCTGGGTGGCTTATGGGTGATGGTCGATTCCATCCGCTTCGGTTCGTCGCTGTGGAGGATCTGTCCAAGCACTTCGACCTCAAAGTATATGTCGAAGAAGCTATCCGCCGTGCCGGTTTCAGTGAAGGGCGGGACGTCCAGCACCCCCGGCGTATTGTTGGTGGTCTCCTCGATCTCCCCCAGCGACCGTTGGAACGGGTGTTTGTCCGAATCACGGAGCCTGACAGTGACCGGCCCAACAGGGCTGGATCCAGTAAGGTTCAACTCGATCATCTCCGCCTGGACCTGTTCGCGGCCATCCCCGTCCGTGTCCGCGACATTGCCGATGTCAACAAAGATCTTTGTTGGTCCGGAAAGCCTCACCTTTGTTGCGCCAAACGGGCCTTCTATGGTCACCTCCGCCGTGGTGAGCGGGAACTCGTCCACCTCACCGGCCCGCTGCGGATAGTCCTCCACCTCGCCCCAAAGCGCCCCGCCGCGTGTCTGGTTCAGCGCCCGACCGTCCTCAGTGGCGTGGTGGATCACGTTGTTGTTGGTCCTTGCGTTTTCGCCGTGGTCGAGCCGGAAGCGCCAGTAGTACGTCTTCCCCATGGCCACCTCGGCCGGGATCTTCACCGGGCAGGAGAGGTGGCGGGTGGCGGTTCCGGCCACGTCGGTGAACGCCTCACCTGCCGTCCTCACTCTGTTTCTATCGTTGTCGGTGAAAGGCTCGCCGAGCGTGTAGTCGCCGTCTGCGCCCCAATCTTCCGGATCGAGCGGGCCGCTGATCACCAATTCACCGTCCTCCCAAGCACCATTGGCGTTCCAATCTGCCCACACGTTCAAGTACAGGCGTCGTGTGGGATCCCAGGCGGCATAACGGCCTCGGTCACGGTGCTGCATCGGTGTGTCGTCCATGTCGGGAATGGGTCCGAGCTGACAGTTCGACTTGAGGGTCTGCACGCCCGCGGAGTTCTCGCCTCCGGGGCCTCGATTGGTGTAGCCGAAGGCATCGATCTTTGCCGACACGTCGATCTCGATGTTCACCACTTGATCCGGTTGAACGAAGGCCGGCACGGCCGCGCCATCATCCTTGAGATCCATGTCTGCGGATTCACAGCCTCCTCCGAGGTTGGGGATTCGATCCTGTTCGGCCTGTGTCGTGTCGCAGCCGTCCGTCTCGCGCGTGACCGAGGCGTCGGTTCCGGGTTTGCCGAGCCATTCGCGAGTCATGTCCAGATGGCGAGCACCATCAGAACCTTTACGCGTTGGATACGCACCCGGTGTGGTCTCATAAGGATCCGGTGCATCGCCAAAGTCGCTGCCGATGAGATAGTCTTCGACCTCACCAAAGCGAGTCGCTGCATTGGCTAACGTGACGGTCGTTCCAGTGAGAGAGCGATCGGACTGGAAGAGCGGCCGCGGATCGTTTCGGCCCGCGTTCTCACCGTAATCGACGCGGAAGCGGGTCCAGAGCTCTCTGTCGCCGATCTGCTGTGGCACAGGAAACTCCGCCTCAAAAGTGGCGCATCGGCCTGAAGGGGAGACGCTCCTGCGAGTCGTTTGGGGTTGAGCGCCCGCGGCGACTATCTCTCTCCAGCGACCCGCAACGGTGAAAGCCGGATTGATTTGCACGCCATTCACGACGTGTTCGTTGCTTCTTATCTCCCAGGTTCCGTTGGTGTTCCAATCGATCCAACCGTTGACGTATAGCGAGCGGTCCGGATCATCGCTGTAGCGGCCGCTGCCGGGGTCGGCCACACAGACGGTGAACTCGACCTTCCCTTGCTCCCCTGGCTTGTAGGTCAGGGGGAATAAGACGACCCCGTCATCGAAGCGGTCCAGATCGTCGTGGGGATCGACCGCCTGAACGTTGGGGTGAATGTTGTTGACCCCGTCGGGATCGGACACCTGCACCGTGGGGCCGTCGCCGGCATCCTGCTCTGGGCTGACCGAATCCACGTTCGGCCGATCCGGCTGGCCCAACCATTCCAGGTTCGTGTTGAGATGACGGGCGCCATCCGCTGATAACGGGGTGGGATAGCCCTGTTTATTCGCATCTCCAAAGTCCGTCGGGGTGATCTCGAAGACAAAGTCGTCGAAGACGACGCCCGGTATCGAGCCATCCCGCATCTTCTGGAGATCCAGTCTCAGATTGGAAAATGGGGCATCATCGACGCCTTGACCCGGTCTGCGCAGGCTCAGGGTCTTCAGCTCACCGTCCGCATCGACGAGATCGCTTCGCTCTATGCTGAAGGTTATGATGTATTCCCCGCCGCTGTTGCCGACGGGTATAATGCTGCTGGTGGGGTCTTCATCCAGTGTGCCGTCATTATCGTCATCGATGCCGAGAAGGATCGCACGGTCGGAACGCACGCCGGCATAGGCGGTGATGATGCCACCTCCGGGGGGTGCGGTGGAGCCTCCGTCGGTAAGCTGCACGCCGTCGAGCCACACGGTAGCGTTGAGCACCGGGCTGTGGATCTTAAAACCGTACCACTGGGTATTGGCATCGGTGATGGTAGCCAAACTGGGAAAGTTGGTTGAAGGTGAGCGGCTGCCGGCTCGATGACTTTCCGCGGCTATGCCGCGGTTGACTACAGATAGGATTGCCTTCCAGACGTTAATGCGCCCATGGCCAAAAGCATCATCGCGCCCATTACCGGGTCTGTCATTGGGCTTGTTCGTATTGTTGGCAGCGATGCTGGACCCGTAATCATCGGCTGTTGCCCCCATTATTTCGATGATTTGAAGTGGATTTAGAAGGGGAGCTCGTGCCAGATTACGGTCCAGGAAGATCATCTCCCCGACGAGGCCGGAAGCGAGAGGCGTAGAGAAGGACGTGCCGCTGATAGCTGTTAAATTGCCAGCAGGATTTGGCAGAATGATTCCCCCACCCATGGCCGCGACCGAGACTCGTGACCCAAAGTTACTAGAACCCGCAAGACGTTCTGGTTCTCGGACAGAATTCACAGTTTCTGTTGAAGAAACCCCAAAGACATAAAGGTTGGCCGGCTGGCGGACGCCTACAGGGACGAAGGCACTGGGCATCTGCGACGCACCCAAATTCCGCCCATCATTTCCCATAGGAGCAGCCAGAATTTTCCCATCGCGAGTTGGGTTGAAGCGACCGTCGCTATCCGTATCGGAGAACGGTTCACCGACTTGGTACATGCCGTCCCCTTGAGATCCGTCTGCGTCTGGCGTCGTAGGATTCCCGTCGCGGCCGGTGTCTATGAACGGATTGCGGCAAAAATTGATCGCCGGTTGTAAAATACCTCGAATACGAGGGGCATCATTGTTATACGCGGCTAGATTTGCATAGCTAGTCAGTGCATTCCAAATTTCCATAATAACGACGACCACGTTAGGGTCTCGGCAAGCGCCGACGATGCCATCTGCTGCATCTTGCCAAGTGCCGCCAGCACCTCCTGGGGGAGCGGTGTATCGGATGGGTCGGACGCGCAGGTGTCTGCCGGTCCCTAGTACCTGCGTGCCCCGTTCCGCGGCCGCTGCTACCACCTGCGTCCCATGCCCACCCGCGCTCGTGTCGTTGACATTGGCGATTCCCAAAGCACCCGCACCGATCTGGTTCCCCACGTTGTTCCATGTGAACGGAGCTCGGGAAAACCCGTAAAGACCAGTAGTGCCGATCGGAATATCTGTTGTATTGGTTCCATTGCCAACCCCGCTGTCCACATCAGCAATGGCAACACGTACAGCGGGGTTCGCGCCGACAATCCGATCGACGAGTCGGTGGCCTGCGAAGGTGTCCATGAGGAAGTGGTGACGGAAGATGCGCAGTTCATTGGTGCTATCCGGCCCGGCATGATCGAAGCACCCGTGCAGATCGGTGCCGCCGGCCGTACAGTTCGGCCCGGCGTTCTCACGGTAACTATTGCGCAGGCGATTTGGCATTCGCTCTCCCACCGCGTCCGGCAGTTGAACCGCAAAGTTTGGGGATGCATCTTGGACGAGCGGATTGGATCTGAGCGCCTGAGCTACGACCGATGGCAGTCGGCCGTCGGTGATACGCGCCCGCGCACTATCAGTAACAAAGTTGAAACCTACGGGGATAAGATGCTGTTCACGTAGCACTTGAGACATCTCGACAACCCCGGTCCCGTGGCGGAAGATGATGATGACTGTATCCTGCTCAACCAAGGTACCAGCATTAGGGTCAGGCACAAGCGGCAGAATTTCATGAGGGCCGATAGATATCACTGTGTCGTCAAAGTTAAGCATTGTAGCTAACTCAACTGTGACGACATCGCCAGAACCCGATATGGCCTGAATGGTATTGTTCCCGATGCTGACGCTAACCAGTGCTGTACCAACGCGATTTGTCGCTAAATCCTCAAAGAGAGTCGTGATATCCTGTAAAGGGATGTTCGGGTCTGTACTGAGCAGGTTAATCTGCGGGATACCGAGAACATCCTGAGATAGGGTAATCCTGATGTTAGGAGTAATAGTAGGGATGATCGATGACGCTAGAGGTTCGAAATTACCGGAGCCTGGTGGGTTCTCCACCTCGATCAAAATCTCGGGGACTTCATCTGTCGCTAGCGTGCTGTGACCGATCGTCGGCATGAACAGCGTGACCAACAGCGTCATGAGCAACAACCACTGAGCTTGAATCTTTGGCTTGGACATCTCTGTTACGTGACCTCCTTTGGGAATCTCTATATTGCCTCGACGACTTCGTTTAAGTTTCCGGGCTGATCTCCGTCAGGCGGACCGGCCGCCGCTTGGTAACGGATCGTTTGGCTGCGTAGGCCATCACCACGGGAACACGGCCATCCCAGCCGGTCACTGCCGGCTCACGGTCCTCGTTTACGGCGCTTAAAAAGGCGCGCATCTCCTCCAAATAGGCGTCGGTATAGCGTTCTATGAAGAAGTAGAGCGGCAGAGGGTCGTGTATCCCTGCCGCATCGCTGATCGAGGTGGCGTCGGACGTTCGATTGGCCGCAGCCACCACTCCCCGGGAGCCGAAGACCTCGACTCGTTGATCGTAGCCATACGTCGCCCGACGGGAGTTATCGATCACTCCCAGCGCTCCGCTTCGGAAGCGCAACGTCGTGATCGCCGTATCCCAGTCCCCCACCTCACCGATCTTCGGGTCGATCAGGGTGTTGGCGAAGGTGTAGATTTCCTCGACTTCGTCCTGAAGGAGGAAGCGGGCCATGTCGAAGTCGTGGATGGTCATATCCACGAAGATCCCACCCGAGATCTTGATATAATCGAGTGGCGGTGGCTTGGGGTCGCGGCTGGTGATCCGCAGCAGATGGGGCTCTCCGATCTTCCCCTCGGCGATCAGCTCGCGGGCGCGGCGGAAGCTGGGATCGAACCGCCGCTGGAAGCCGATCTGAAGCTTGACCCCGGCCTGGTCGACCGCCGCCAGCGCCCGGTCGATCTCCTCCAGACTCAGGGCAATCGGCTTCTCGCAGAAGACATGCTTCCCGGCCATGGCCGCCTCTTCGATGAACCGGGCGTGGGTATCTGTGCTCGAGCAGATAATGACCGCCTCAATCTGAGCGTCCTCTAAAATCGGGTGGTGATCCTCGAAGGCCTGAGGGATGCGAAAGTCAGCGGCACACCGTTCGGCCGCGTCTCGGATGATATCGGAGACGGCCAGCACCTCAGCCTCGGGGAGACGAAGCGAGAGATTTTCGGCATGGACCCGTCCGATCCGTCCTGCTCCAATGATTCCCAGCTTCATCATGGCGTGCCTCCTTCAACCCCAATTCGGTCTATTTAGTCCCTTGTCCTCAAAAGGCGCTCGCCAGCAACCGCTCTACCTCATCCAAAGAGCCCCTAAACGGCCCAGGTCGCTCCAGCTTCAGGGAGGTGAGCGCAGCGGCAAACCTGCAGGCTTCATCTGGGGGGGAGGTTAACCGCTTACCCAGATAGGTGGAAAAACAGGTGTCTCCTCTTCCGGTCCGGCCCTTCATCGTCTTCGGTCTAAAGGGTGCCTCAAAGTATTTCCCATCCGCGTAGACCAGGACGCCTTTAGCGTGGGTCAGGACGATCTCTTGGGGTCCATAATCCGATAGCGCTTTGGCAGCCTTCCTGATATCTTGGTGGCCGGTCAGCACCTCAGATTCTGCGCTGTCCACCTTGAGGAAATCCGCATACGAGAGCCCCTGTTCCTTGCCTTGCCAATCCTTAAAAACGATGTCGTCTCCCTGTTTGAACCTGACGAATCCTTGAGCATCTAGGGCCACAGTCCCTCGGCTCGCGAGGGCCTGGATCAGGGGGATATCGACCTCTCCCACCATGAGAGGACCAACGAGAAAGATCTTAGCCTCGATCTCGGGTATCTCCTCCAAGCGGAAAGGACCTGCAAAGCCTAGGGGTTTACAGATCCGTCGGTCCATGTCCTCGGTGAAGTAGATGTTCTCCATGCCGGAGGTCTGTTCCGCCGGCTGAGCGAAGACCAAAACCCCCTCCTGCTCCAGTTCCTCCAATCGGGTGAAATCCTCCTGCTTGAGACGGGTGATAACAGCTGCATGAAGGCCGATCCGCCGCAGGGCGATGGAACCATAATAGATCGCGCCACCTGAGGAAAGCTCCTGCTGGTCGCGAAAGACCAACTTATCCTTGGCAAAATGACCGATGAGCACAATATCTACCTTGTTCACCTTCTGGGAGTTCATGGTCTATAATCTGTTTTGAGGCATCTCTTTTTGTCTTTTTGCCAGGATACATTTGAAAACACGGTCTGTCAATGTTGCTCAGTTCCTGTTAACAGATCCGGGAGTGATTATTGACGGGTCTGAGGAAGTCTGGTATATTAAGCCGAGGGGTCGTTGTGCTAAAGGATTTTTTGATCAGGATCCGTAATATCTTCATCCGCGGGTTGCTGGTGATCCTGCCGATCGCGATCACCCTTTACATCCTGTGGTTCATCTACAGGTTCGTCAACAACATCGTCGGGCCGGACACCTACCTCGGCCGGACGTTGCGGACGAACTTGGCCTGGATCCCGGAGGTCTGGATCCCGTGGATCGGTCTCCTGGGTGCCCTCATCATCATCATGTTTATCGGACTGTTGACCCGAAATTACCTGGGCAGGAAGCTCAATGAGCTCTTTGACTGGATCATCGAGACGACCCCGCTCGTCAACAAGCTCTACTCGCTGACCAAGCAACTGACCAACGCGCTGCTGGACCGAGATATTTCGGCGTTCAAAAAGGCGGTGCTGTTCGAGTATCCGAGGCGGGGATGCTATACGTTGGGTCTGCTGACCAGCGAGGAGTTGGGTGCTCTGAACAATGCGGTGGGGGAACGGTCTGTGGCGGTATTCGCTCCCACCGCCCCTAACCCGTTGTCCGGCTGGGTATTGATCATCCCGGAGAAGGATATTATCTATCTGGATATCAGTGTGGAAGAGGCGATGCGGCTGGTCCTGTCTGGAGGGGTGGCCATCCCCCGACGGCTGGTGGAGATAGAGGATGGGCAGGCACAGGTGCGTAAGGAAGGCAAGGGAAAGCAGAAGGAGCGATGGGGCTGGTTCCGCAATAGGACAGAGTCCCGATCTCGAGAGATAGAATGATAATGATGTTGAAGGATCGATACGAAAGAGCAGACGAGAGTGCAGGGGGTAGGAAATGGCGATTTTGAAGAAGTACTTCAAGGTTGACCTTGATCGGATGGAGCAGACCCGTCAGGATAAGGAGAAGGATGAGGGCCTGTGGTTGAAGTGCAAGTCGTGCGGAAAGCTTGTTTACAAGAAGAAAGTTCGCGAGAACAACAACGTCTGTCCCAACTGTGGGGAGTACTTCTTCCTCACCGCTCCGGAGCGGATTCAATCTTTGGTTGACGAGCGTTCGTTCGAGGACATTTCCAAGCCGATCGTCGCCAGCGACCCTCTGGGGTTTGTCGATCGCCAGTCCTACCTGGATCGAATCGCGAAGAGTCAAGAGGCAACCGGGCTGACCAATGCGATCATCGTGGGCAGCGCCCGAATCAAGGGATATCCGGTGGTCTTGGCGGTGATGGACTTCCGTTACATCGGCGGCAGCATGGGATCGGTTATGGGCGAGCAGATCAGCTACGGGATTCGGTGTGCTGCAGAAGAGCGTCGACCGTTCATCCTCATCTCCTCGACCGGTGGTGCCCGAATGCAGGAGGGGATTCTATCGCTGATGCAGATGGCGAAGACAACTGGTGCGCGAAAGCTCTTGGAGATGGCGACGGTCCCGTTCATCTCAATTTTGACCTACCCAACCACCGCTGGAGTCGAAGCGAGCATCGCCAGTCTTGGGGATGTGACGATTGCCGAGAAGGGGGCGCTGATCGGGTTCACCGGTCAACGGGTGATCGAAGGGACAATTGGCGAGAAGCTGTCCTCGGATTTTCAAACCGATCAATTTGCTTTGGAGCATGGGATCGTCGATGTGGTGGTTCGGCGCGAGGAGATGCGTGGCGAGATCGCTCGGGTGCTGAGTTTCTTTAACGGGAGCGTTACCGATGGCGCAGAAAGCAATTGAACAACTGGAGGAGCGGATCGAGGAGCTCAAGTCTCTGTCCTCGGAGTCGGATATCGATCTCTCCGATGAGATCGTGCGGCTTGAGGCGAAGCTGAAGCAGATGAGGAGGGAAAAGCCCCAGGTGCGAGAGTCGGGCTCGGGCAGCGACGACGATTGGGCGCGGGTGAAGCTCGCCCGGCACCCGAAGCGACCCTATACCCGCGACTACATCGACGCGATCACGGATGACTTCTACGAGTTGCGCGGCGATCGACTCTACGGAGAGGACCGGGCGATCATCGGGGGGATGGCTCGGTTTCAGGGACAGACGGTGGTGGTGGTCGGCCATCAAAAGGGACGGACGACCCAGGAGAACCAACGGCGCAACTTTGGTATGGCCCATCCCGAAGGTTACCGTAAGGTGTTGCGGATCCTGAAGCTTGCCGAGCGGTTCGGCTTTCCGGTGTTCAGCTTTATCGATACGCCGGGGGCATATCCGGGGGCCGGGGCTGAGGAACGGAATATCGGGGGGGCATTGGCGATCAACATCTATGAGATGTTCACAATCAGGGTGCCGATCATCGTGACGGTGATCGGTGAGGGAGGAAGCGGCGGGGCGATCGGGATCGGAGTCGGTGACCGGGTGCTGATGCTTGAGAATGCGATCTACTC
>JBHIAT010000002.1:0-65607 GCA_046758705.1 Bipolaricaulia bacterium | reverse complement strand
GGCTGTATCCGCGCACTAAAAGTACGCGGTTTTAGCCGCTGAAAGAATGAATAAATTCCAAAGAAGGAGGTTGGCCTATGGACGCCATGGAGAAATATCTGAACGAGTTGCAGGGGATCCTGGGAAAGATTCAAGAACAGGAGAAGGCAAATATCGAGAAGACGGTCGATATCATCAGTGAGGCTTTAGAGGGTGGCAAATTGATTCACATATTTGGCACAGGAGGACACTCAGCGATCGGTGCTATGGAGGTCTTCTATCGAGCGGGGGGATTGGTCCCGATCAATCCCCTGTTTCCTCCAGGCATTTCAGTGATGGATAGCCATCCGAATACCGAGCGCGTTGTCGGGTATGCAAAATCGGTTTTGGACTATTATGGAGTCAAGCAGGATGATGTCATCATCATCGTCAATGTGAACGGAATCAATGCGGTGACGATAGATTCAGCGCTAGAGTCTAAGGAGCGAGGCGCAACCGTGATCGCGGTGACCTCTTCGGAATTTTCGAAGAACGTCCCTCCTGATATACCGGCAAGGCATCCTAGCAATAAGGATCTATATGAGTTAGGCGATATCGTCATAGATGCTCATGTGCCGGTGGGAGATGCCGTCGTAGAAATTGAGGGTCTCGATTTAAAGGTTGCCCCGAGTTCTACGATGGCCATCTGTTTCATCCTGAATTCCGTTATAGCGCTCGTGGTTGAGAGGTTGATTCAAACAGGCGTGACCCCACCCGTTTGGAAGAGCGCCAATATGCCTGGAGGAGATGAGGCAAACAAGAGATATAGAGATGAGTACTTCGATAGAATTAGACATCTATACTGAAAAGTGAGGTAGGTCATAGCTATGGCTCTGGTTCTGAAAAATGGGAAAATCATCACTCCGATAAGGGTGATGAACCGTGGCTCATTGGTCATCCAAGGCGGAGAGATCGTCGCCATAGGAGAAAGCGTTGAGGTTCCATCGGAAGCACAGGTGATCGACGTTGGCGGCCGATATATCGCTCCGGGATTTATCGATATTCACCTCCATGGGGGAGGTGGCGCAGATGTGATGGACGGTACCGTTGAGGCGTTGGAAACGATCGCCAGAACACATGCCAAAACTGGCACAACCGCCCTGTTGCCGACCACATTAACGGCACCGATAGACGATATCCGGGCAGCCCTCGAAAAGATCACCTACGCCAAGGAAAACCCGGTTCACGGAGCCAAGATTTTAGGGGCTCATGTGGAGGGTCCTTACTTCGCTTTCGAGCAGAGAGGGGCTCAGAATCCCGAGTTTCTCAAAAAACCTGAGAAGAAAGTGTATCGAAGCATTTTGGATCAGTATGATTGTGTGCTCCGTTTCTCAGCAGCTCCTGAGTTAGAAGGTGCGTTGGAGCTGGGGCGAGAGCTAAGTAGCCGAGGGATCTTAGCTTCAATCGCTCACTCCGATGCAACCTATCAACAGGTGCTTGCGGCTGTTGAGGCCGGGTATAGCCATGCCACGCACATGTTCTCTGGAATGTCGGGTTTGAGAAGGGTCGATGCTTATCGAGTTTCTGGCGTCATAGAATCCACGCTTCTGTTGGACGAGTTAACGACAGAGCTGATAGCCGATGGACATCATCTTCCTCCGAGCCTGATGAAGCTGGTGATTAGAGCGAAAGGGTTAGATCAGGTCGCCGTGGTGACAGACGCGATGGCGGCTGCCGGGCTGGGAGCCGGGGAGTATTCTCTCGGGGGGCTCGATGTCATTGTGGAGGATCAAATCCCCGAAGCGTTTGAAGTTCCCGGACAAACAGGAAACTATGTGGCAAAATTATTGGATCGCAGTGCGTTTGCGGGCAGTGTTGCAACCATGGATCAGTTGGTGAGGAACATGGTCAATCTGGTGGGGCTTTCCATCCAGGATGCGGTTCAGACAGCGACCGTGAACCCGGCTAAGATCTTGGGAATAGATGATGAGCGGGGGACTCTGGCCCCTGGTATGAAAGGCGATGTGGTGGTTTTTGATGAGGATATTGAGGTTCAAATGACCGTGGTCGAAGGTCAAATTGTTTATGCGAAGGCTCAATAGAACAGGGGGGCAAAGATGCCATTTGAAATCAAGATGTTCGAAACGAAGGATCAAATCAGCGAAGCCGCGGCCCAACAGGCAGCAGAGTTGCTGAGGAAAGCAATCGATGAAAAGGGTGAAGCGACCTTCGTGGCGGCTACGGGCACATCGCAGTTTGAATTCTTGGCCGCGTTGGTCAAAAAGCCCTCGATCGACTGGTCGAAGACCACCATGTTCCATCTGGATGAGTATATCGGCCTCCCTGAAGATCATCCTGCCAGCTTTCGCAAGTATTTAAAAGAGCGGCTGATCGATCAGGTTCATCCTGGCACCGTACATCTCATTCAAGGGGATGCAGAAGATCCAGAGGCAGAATGTGAACGCCTCAATCAAATGATCGGTGACAAAGAGATCGATGTGACGTTTGTCGGAGTCGGTGAAAATGGACATCTGGCTTTCAACGATCCCCCCGCTGATTTCGAGACAGAGAAACCTTACATCATCGTCGAGTTAGATAAAAGATGCCGAGAACAGCAAGTTGGGGAGGGATGGTTTAAGCGTTTGGATGATGTGCCACGCCAGGCGATTTCCATGTCCATTCAGCAGATCATGAGGTCCAAGCATATCATCTGTACGGTCCCCGGCTGGCGGAAAGCACAAGCGGTGAAACAGATCCTTGAAGCTGAAATCTCTCCACAACATCCCGCCTCTATTTTGAGGGAGCACGAAAGTGCATCTATCTACCTGGATAAGGACTCTTCAGCGCTTTTGAGGTAGGGGGCGGGTTTGAAACCCGCCCCCTACTCTTCCAGAGTCACCCGGCGCCCTTCCCGAGCCGATCGGTCCAGGGCCTCAATGACCCTCATGTTCTTCAACCCCTCCTCCCCAGGAATGAGCGGTGGCTCGCCCGTGGTGATACAGTCTGAGAAATGATCGACCTCCAGGGTATACTGGTTGACCCCTGGGATGATCTCCTGATCAGAATCCACATCCCGCGGTGACTCGCCTATCGTGATGAACACGGGAACCGACCCGTCTCCCGGGAGAAACGGGTCAGGAACCTCGATCTTGCCCTGAGTGCTGACCACCTCATAGAACTGTCTAAAGCCCGTGTTGAAACTGCAATCGATGGCGGCGAACCTGTCTTCGGGAAACTCCAATATGCCCGTTAACGTTTTGTCCACATCAAACTTCTCTGAGATGTGAGCGGCAGCCTGTACGGCGACCGGTTCATCATCGAAGATGAATCGTGACACATTGACACAGTAGCAACCGACATCCATCAACGCGCCGCCACCGAGCTTGCCCCACCGGATATTCTCGGATTCAGATTCGTCGAGATAAAAGGAGAAGCCGGTCCTCACCAGCTGAACTTCACCGATCCTCCCCGACGCAATGATCTCTTTGACCCGCGCATGACGAGGATGAAACCGGTACATGAACGCTTCCATCAACAGCACGTTGTGCTCGCGACACGCGTCGATCATCTGCTGGCACTCACTCACGTTCAGGGCCAGCGGCTTCTCACACAGGACATGCTTCCCCTTCTCGGCGGCCTTAACGGTCCACTCGCGATGTAGACCATTGGGAAGCGGGTTATACACCGCTTGGACCTCCGGGTCGTCGAACAACTCGTCGTAGCTGCCGTAAGCTGTCTCGATCCCTAGTGCGTTTGCGATCCGCTCCGCTTTGCTCTGCTCACGACTGGCGATCGCCACCACTTCGGCCTTCTCTGAGGCTTGGATCGCCGGGATTAAAGCGTTTGTGGCGATCCGGGCCGTGCTGATGATCCCCCACCGGACTTTATCTGCCACCTGTAGACCACCTCGCTGAGCCAGAATTTGAGGATATAGCGTTTAAGAATAATCGGTGGGGTGATCCTCGTCAACTATGTCTGACGCCGGGCTCACTCCGTCACCGGCCGAGGATTTTTTGAAGCGATTGCGGAAGAGCATGTATCATAAATACGGTGCATAAAAATAAGGAGGAGGTTGAATCTATGAGGATCAAAAACGCTGTGATGATCTTCGGTCTGACTCTCTTGGTACTGGCCCTGATGGTTGGGGAGATGCAGGGTCAGGTTCCCAAGCGCGGTGGGGTGCTGAAGGTGGGGATCACCCAACAGATTCTCAACCTTGACCCCCATGTGGCTACGGCTTTCTCCTCGTTCAGGGTCATGGAGCAGATCTATGAAGGCCTGTTGCGATTCGATCAGGACCTTCAGCTTCAGCCGGCCCTGGCGAACTCCTGGACGATCTCTTCGGACGGCAAGGTCTACACCTTCAAGCTGCGAACGGGCGTTCAATTCCACGACGGTAGTCGCTTAACCGCAGAGGATGTGAAGTTCAGCTTCGAGCGGATCTTGGACCCGGACACGAAGTCACCCCAGCGCAGCCGGATCAATCTCATCGACCGGATCGAGGTCGTCACCCCCTCAGAGGTCAGGGTCATCCTCAAGGAGCCGTTCGCACCCTTCCTGGAGACGATGGCGATCGGCCCCGGTCTCGGGATCGTGCCGCAGGATTTTGAGATAAAGGTGGGCGATCCCAAGACCAAGACTTTAGGGACCGGGCCGTTCAAGCTGGTGGAGTTCGGTCCTGACTTTGTCAGGCTGGCGCGGCACGAGGAGTACTGGGACTCGGGTCTGCCCCTCCTGGATGGCCTGCTCATCCGCCAAATCCCCGATCCTGCCACATTGCGAGCCGCCCTGCGCACCGGCGAGGTGGATTTGATCTTCGGCTTCGGAGTCGATATCACCACCGCCGGGGCGTTTGCGGGCATCCTGGGATTTGACGTCATCGCCGTACCCGCGCTCACCTACAGCCTGTTGGGGATCCAGAATGCACGGGAGCCGTTCAACGACGTGAGGGTGCGGCAGGCCCTGAGCCTGGCCATCGACCGTCAGCAGATTGCCGAGATCGTGTACTTCGGGCGGGCCGCGGTGAGCGGATCGCTGCCGCCGTCGGTCACCAAGTGGGAGCCCGTCATGCCCTCTGTCTTGCCCCATTATGTCCAAGACATCGATAGGGCCAAGCAACTGCTGAAGGATGCCGGCCAGGAGAATCTGAGCTTTAAGATCATGCCCATTCCCACGGTGCCTGTGACCATCACGATCGCCCAGGTGATCCAAGAGCAGCTGAAGGCGGTTGGCGTCAGTGCCGAGATCGAATCGGTGGACTTCGCCACTTTCCTCAAACGGTGGCGGGAGAGCGACTTCGACACGTTCGTCTCCCTGAACGGAGGCTTCACCGACCCGGACATCCATCTGTTCCGCCACGTCCTCTCCAGCGGCGCAACCAACGTCTTTAAGTACAACGATCCTGAGACGGACCGGCTGTTGGAGGAGGGAAGAACCGAAACCGATTTCGAGAGACGCAAGCAGATCTATCAAGTCCTCCAGATCCGGCTCGCTGATCAAATTCCCTTCCTGTTCATCAGTTCTGCCGAGATCTTCGCGGTCGAGAGGTCCGATGTACAGGACTTCTTCCTGATGCCAACGCAGTCCATTATCTCGTTGCGGCAAACGTGGCTCGACCGATAAGTCAGTGAAGGTCAGGGGGGGTTTAGGGCTGGATGCTCCTAAACCCCTCTTGTATTCAATACGATGCAGATCTACGCCCTGAGACGGCTTTTGCTCCTCATACCCGTCCTGTTCGTCGTGTCGGTGATCGTCTTTTCCATCGTTCACCTGATCCCAGGAGACCCGGCTACCGTGCTGCTCGGGACGGAAGCTGCGGACCCCGAGTTGCTCGAACGGCTTAAACAGTCGCTCGGCCTCGACAAACCCCTGCATGTCCAGTATCTCCTGTGGCTGGGACGGGTGTTTCGAGGCGATCTGGGAAGCTCGGTTCGAACCGGAGAGCCTGTTGTCAAGCTCATCCTACAACGATTTCCTTTCACGTTAGAATTGGCCGTTTATGCGCTCTTCCTCACCCTGATCATTGCCATCCCGTTGGGGACGATCGCCGCGACCTCTCTCTCTCGAATTATCGATCTGTCTTTCCAATCCATCGCGCTCTTTGGGTTATCGATTCCGACGTTTTGGAGCGGCACTATGTTCATCCTGTTGTTCAGCGTTTACCTGGGCTGGTTCCCGATCATCAACTTTCCCTCGTTCATCGAAGCCCCGTTCAGCAACCTGTGGGGATTTTTCCTGCCGGCTATCACCCTGGCCATTCCGAGTGCCGCCTCCATCGCCCGCATGGTCAGGGCTTCGGTGCTCGAAGTGAGTCGGCAGGAGTACATCACAACCGCCCGGTCGAAGGGCTTACCCGAGACCGTCGTGGTGTTCAAGCACATGCTGAAAAACGCAATGATTCCGATCATCACCCTGATCGGAATCATTGCGGGTTACCTGCTGGGTGGGGCGATTGTCGTGGAGCAGGTGTTCGCCATCCCGGGGCTGGGGAGGCTCGGCGTGGATTCGATCGTCCAGAGGGACTATCCGCTGTTGCAGGCCGTGGTACTAGTTGTCACCATGAGTTTCGTGATGGTCAACTTGATCGTCGATCTGGTTTACGTCTTCCTGAATCCCAAGATCCGCTATGAGTGAGCGAGCCAACCGCTTGACCGCTCGGAGCCCGGATAAGATCAGCGATCCCCAGCGGGGTCGGCTGTTCTCGCTGATCCGAAACAAGAAGGGTCTGCTCGGGGTAAGCATTTTGCTGGCCATTGTCATCACCGCGCTGCTCGCCCCGGTTCTGGCCCGTTACGATCCCACCACGATGCATCCGATCGATCGATTCTCGGCGCCCACCAGCAGATATCTGCTGGGCACCGATTTCTTCGGTCGAGACATTCTAAGCCGGATCATCTACGGTTACAGAACCTCGCTCTACATCGCCTTCCTATCGGTCACGCTGGCGGTGGCCTTGGGGGGAAGTTTGGGCGTCCTGGCCGGCTACTTCGGCCGCTTAGAGACCCTGATCATGAGGACGATGGATATTCTGTTCGCCTTCCCCGTGCTGCTTTTAGCGATTACGATCGTGGTCATTCTGGGACCGGGAACGATCAGCACGTTGCTGGCCATCGGTCTCGTCTATACCCCGATCTTCTCCCGCACCGCCCGGGGACCTACATTGGCGGTGAAACAGGAGTCCTACATCGAAGCCGCCCGGGCGCTGGGTGCATCCGATAGGAGAATCATCGCCCGACATATCCTGCCGAACGTGGCGGTTCCGGTATTCATTCAAGCGACGATCTCACTGGCGACCGCGATCATCTTCGAATCGTCGTTGAGCTTCTTGGGGTTGGGCACGCAACCCCCCCAACCCTCCTTAGGGCTGATGGTGAGCGAGGGAAGGAACTATCTGGAAATCAGCCCATGGGGGACGGTCTTCCCCGGGATGGCGATCGCTCTGGTCGTGCTGGGCTTTAACCTGTTCGGGGATACGCTTCAAGAACTGCTGAATCCTCAGTTGAACCGAGAGGGATAACATGCGAGTCATCGGTCTGATGTCCGGCACCTCGATGGATGGGATCACCGCCGCCCTGGTCGAGATTGAAGAAATTGAAGGGCAGACAGGGAAGCAGGGACCTCAACTCCAGGTTAAGCCGCTCGAATGGGAAACCTTCCCGTTCCCGGCGGAGCTGAAACAGAGGCTGCTGACCCTGGCCGAATCGGGTACGGTCGGGGAGCTGTGCAGTATGAACTTCTATCTAGGTGAACGGTTCGCTCAAGCGGCGTTAACGGTGATCGCCAAAGCGGGCAAAACGGAGATTGAGCTCATCGGCAGCCATGGACAGACGATCTGTCACCTTCCCCACGGTCTTGAGGGTTTTCGATTTTCGGCGCCTTCCACCCTGCAGATCGGGGAGATCGATATGATCGCAGCACACACCGGGATCACCACCGTGGGAGATTTTCGCCCCAAAGATCTGGCCGCCGGAGGGGAAGGTGCCCCGTTCATCCCCTACGTCGATTACCACCTGTTGTACAGCCCGGAGCAACATCGGGTTGCGCTCAACTTGGGAGGCATTGCCAACGTCACCTATCTACCGGCTGGAGCCGAGCTGAACCAGATCATCGCCTTCGATACCGGACCGGGCAACATGGTGATCGACGGGATGATGCGCCAAATCACCGGCGATCCGCGGGCTTACGATCAGGACGGCCGGATGGCCGCTCAAGGGAGGGTGAGCCCACCGCTCCTGCAGGAACTGTTGCACCATCCATTTATCAGCAGAGAACCTCCTAAGAGCACCGGAAGAGAAGCGTTCGGGGAGGCGTTTCTCACCGAAGTCATGGCCAAAGCGCATGATCTCAACTTAAGCGCGGAAGACCGGGTCGCGACGGTGACCGCGTTCACGGTGGAAGCGATCGCAGAGAACTGCAGGCGGTTCCTGGGAAAGATCGATGAACTGATCGTGAGCGGAGGCGGGGCGTATAACCGAACCCTGCTGCGTATGCTCGACGAGAAGCTGAGTCTGAGCGGGATTCAGGTCACGACGACCGAGGCCTATGGCATCCCGGTGGAGGCCAAAGAGGCGATCGGTTTCGGACTGTTGGCGTATCAGACGATCCGGCGACGGACCAACAACGTGCCGGCCGCCACGGGAGCGAAGCATCCGGTGGTCATGGGCAAGATCGCCTGGGGTAAGTCAGGAGAACGATGATGCAGGGGCAGGAATTAGCGACCGGTAGCCCTGAGGATGTGGGGTTCGATCCGGAACACTTCAAAGTCATTGACGATGTGATCAACGGGGCGTTGGCCCGGGGTACGTTTCCCGGCGCGGTGGTGTTGGTCGCCCGCAACGGAAAGGTGGTCAGGCATACCGACTATGGGATGGCGATGGAGACACCTCAGCCACGAGAGATGGCACCATCGACCCTGTTCGACCTTGCCTCGCTGACCAAGGTGATCGTCACCGTGCCGTTGAGTTTAATGCTGGTGGAGCGCGGTCTTTGGCAGCTGAATGACCCGATCGACAGATTTCTTCCTCAGTTTGAAGGGGGAGGAAAACCGCAGATCACGCTTTGGCACCTTTTAACTCACACCTCCGGCCTTCCCGCCTGGGCAAATCTGTTCTATCGGGGGCCAGGACGAGATCAGGCATACAGCGAACTGTTCACCGACAACTGGCCGGTCACGTCCCTGCTCCACAGACCGGGTGAACGGGTGATCTATAGTGATCTGGGCTATATCCTTTTGGGAAAGGCGATCGAGGCGGTTTCAGGGAAGACCTTAGATATCATCGCCGACGAATGGATCTTCACCCCGCTGGGGATGTCAGATACGATGTTCAACCCCCCTGAGGCGTTGGAGGCGCGGATAGCGGCCACCGAGGAGGACCCTGATCGGGGAGGGGTATTGGTCGGTGTCGTCCACGATGAGAACGCCTGGGCCATGGGGGGAGTTGCTGGCCATGCGGGTTTGTTCTCGACGACCTGGGACTTGGCCCGGTTCGCCCATATGCTCCTGAATCGGGGATACGCCAACGGGCGAAGGATCCTGTCCCCCAGCGCGATTGACTTGATGACCTCGCCACAAACGGAGGGTCTGAACGAGCGGCGCGGTCTGGGATGGATGATCCAAGGACCGGGCACATCGGCGGCGGGTGATCTGATGTCAAGCCGAGCCTTCGGGCATACGGGCTTCACCGGCACCTCGGTTTGGATCGATCCCGTCTATGAGCTGATCGTGGTGCTGTTGACAAACCGCGTCCATCCCCAGCGGGAGCGTGGACAGGAAGAGATTCAACGGGTCAGGGCACTCGTTCATAACGGTGTCGTAGCAGCGATCGCTGACGAGTGATAAAGAGAAAGCCCCTGGCTCCGAAGAAGTCCCGATTGAAATCGACGAACACCGCATCCATCAGCCGCCCCAACCGACCGGGACCACGTCACCCCGGTGAAGCATCTTCCTGAGTTTTGAGTAGATGGATGCTATGTTTGTGCAGATTGATGCCAACCCGTGCGCCTTCCGTTAACAGCCCCCGCTCTTGCGGATTGGCCACCTCTACCTCCATCTCCTCGCCGTTCTCCAGCTTCAGTTCGTAGCTCGCGATAGAACCCGTATAATGGCAGAAGTCTATCTTCCCGTTTACATCCCCGGCATCGACCGCCACCAAATCAATCGCTTCCGGTCTGACGACCGCTTCCACTTCATCGCCGGTTTGGAACTGGAAGTCGCCATCCTGCTCCTGTTCAACCGTGATCGGTTTGCCAAACAGGTCCACCGTGATTTGCTGACCCTGAATTGCTACGACCCTTCCCGTATGGAAATTTGCCTCTCCGATAAAGTCGGCCACGAATCGGCTGCGGGGATGCTCATAGATTTCGCCCGGCACTCCAATCTGCTCGATCCTTCCCTCATTCATGACGACGATCTTATCGGAGATGCTCATCGCTTCCGCCTGATCGTGGGTCACGTAGACGCTGGTGATGCCGAGTTCCTGTTGCAGGTTGCGAATCTGCTCTCTGGTGCCCTTGCGCAGTTTGGCGTCCAGGTTGGAGAGGGGTTCATCAAAGAGCAACACCTTGGGTTCGGTGACCAGCGCCCGGCACAAGGCGACCCGTTGCTGCTGTCCCCCGGATAGCTGTCCCGTGGACCGGTCTTCCAGACCCTGGAGACCGACCAAACTGAGCGCCTCAGCCACCCGATTCTTTATCTGTTGACGGGGAACTCGTTTCACCTTCAACCCGTAGGCGACGTTTTGGAGCACGGTCATGTGGGGAAACAGACCGTAGCTCTGAAACACCATGGCCGTATCGCGTTTCTGAGGAGGCACATCGTTGATCCGTCGGCCTCTCAGGTAGACATCTCCGGAGGTCGGATACTCAAATCCGGCGATGATTCTTAAGCTGGTTGTCTTTCCACAGCCGGATGGACCTAACAGGGTGACCAACAGGCCCTGCTCCACCTCCATCGACACATGATCGACCGCATAGACCGCCCTGTCGGTTCCTTCGCTGAAGATCTTGGTTACGTTCTTAAAGACGACCTCGGCTTCCGCCATCGGCTTCCGCTCCTCCCTCGCTACCTGTGACGGAATAGCGCCACCTGTTGGCCAAACACGAGCCTCAAGATCAACCTCAGCCCCGCCACCGCAATCAACACGATACCGATAATCACATACCCATAGGCGGCCCCTTGTGCGAGATCCGCATTATCCAGCTCTTGAAGCAGAGCCACGGTCAGGGGCTGCCAATCGGCCGAAGTCACGAATATCACCGCACTGATGGCCGTCATGCTCCTGACGAACATGTAGACCATGCCGGTGAGAAACGCCGGGGCGATCAACGGCAGGGTGACCCTGCCGAAGGTTCTGAACAAACCGGCTCCCAGGTTGGAGGAGGCCTCCTCGATGGCCGGATCGATCTGTTGCAGCTGGGCGACTCCATCCCGAACGCCGACCGGCATTCTCCTGAAGACAAAGACGAGGATGATGATCAACGCCCCCCCCGTCAGTTCCAACGGACGCGTGTTAAACGCCAGGATATAGGCGATGCCCACCACGACGCCCGGCACGGCGAAGTTCAGCATCGAGGTGAAGTCCATGACCCCTTTCCCTAAAAACTTCTTTCGGGCCACCAAATAGGCGATGATCATGGCCAGGATGCCACCGACCGGCGTGGCGATCAACGCGATACTCACCGTATCGCTGATGTATTGGCTGCCGACATCGAAGACATATCGGTAGTTATCCAGGGTCAACGAGTTATCGACGCCCCAGAGTCGGGTAAACGAGCCGAACAGGACCACGCCGTAGAACAGCAGGACGAACAGGCTGAGGAAGATCATGGCGGCCAGCAACGGATATTTGACGTGCCTTTCGGTGCTCTTCAGTCCCGCGCCTGAGAGCCGACCGGTCACCGTCACGTAGGACTTTCTCGACAGCCAATACTTCTGCACGACAAAGATCATCAGCGTCGGCACCAACAGGAAGATTGCCAATGTAGCGCCTAACGGCATGTTGTACATTCCGGTTACCGCCAGGTAGGCTTCGACGGTCAACACCGTATAATTACCCTGAATCACGATCGGGTTGCCAAAGTCCTCCAGCGAGCGAATGAAGGTCAACAGCAACGCGGTGGCGATCCCCGGGGTGGCCAACGGCAGGGTCACCGTCAGAAAGGTTCTCAGTTTGGAAGCACCGAGGTTCAGGGCCGACTCTTCGATCGCGGGATCGACCTTCGAAAGCACCCCTTCAAGCACCATGAACGCAATCGGGAAGTAGGCCAGGGTTTCGGTCAACACCAGACCGGGTAAACCGTATATATCCCAGTCCCAGTTGAAAAACTCGGTGACGATCCCATGATTGCCGAACAGCAGGATGGCGGCCAGGGCGATGAGCATGGGTGGGGAGATGATGGGAACGATGGCGATGATTCTGAACGCCCGTTTAAACGGGATATCGGTGCGCGTAATCCCGTATGCGTAGATAAATGCGACGATCGTCCCAAAGATTGCCACCAAAGCCCCGACCGTTAAGCTATGGAATAAGGCTGTCCATCGGTATGACCGTTGAAAGAACTCTAAAAAGTATTTGGGAGAGAACTCACCGGTTGACCAGAGGCTGAATTGAGCAACCTTCCATAGCGGGAATATAATGAAAACACCTAACAATCCCAAGACGAAGACGACCGTGATGAGCAGAACCGGATCTTTGAGCAACCGCTTCACTTCGTTCTTGGTTTCCCTGAGGTAGATCCCGGGTTTCAGCATGCTTGCACTATAAAAGCGATCAGAGAGGGGGAAACGGGCTTCCCCCTCTCTGGTTCGTCCTCTGGTTCTCCGTCGTTAACGGCCCGTAATTTCTCTCCATTTATCGATGATCGCGTCCTTTCGCTGACCGTACCATGTGATTCGGTCACCGAACCCTGCGATGATCGCGACATCCGCAGCCTTGACCAGACCCTCGGCCAGCTCCGCTTCGGGATTGAGAGGCACTCTGAACCATCTTTGGAACAGGCTTTGGGCCTCAGCGGTCATGAGCCAATCGTAGAACACCTTGGCCAGCTCCGGTTCGGGCCCGCCTTTGATCAACGAGACGGCACCGATTTCGAAGCCGGTGCCTTCCTTAGGGAAGCTCAGCACGACCGGATACCCTTTGGAGACACCCTTTGCCAGGACGTCATGGGAGAAAGCGATGCAGGCCCCGACCTCACCCAATCCCGTTTCGGTCACGCACGCCGAACCGGATCGGGTGTAGTGGTGCATCTGCTGGCTCAGCTGCTCGATGTACCTTTCACTGTCCGTGTCCCAACCCTGCTTTTCGGGACCGATCGCCTGGAGCTGGGAGATCAACGTGGTGTAGGCGGTGCCCGATGTGTAAGGAAACGCTTTGGAGATCTCGTTCTTGTACTCCGGTCTCAGCAGGTCAAACCACGAGGTGGGCGGTTCGAGGTTGTGTTCTTCCAGGAAGTTTTTGTTAGAGGCAAAACCGATGAACCCGGTGTAAAAACCGGTCCAACGACACTCCGGATCTTTGAACGCCGCAGACAGGTACTGCCAGGCCACGGAGCAATAAGGTAACAGCAGGCCATCTTGAGCTGCGGCGATATGGGAGGTGCTGGGACCCGCGAACCAGA
Organism: Bipolaricaulia bacterium; assembly: GCA_046758705.1. Classification (GTDB taxonomy): domain Bacteria; phylum Bipolaricaulota; class Bipolaricaulia; order JBHIAT01; family JBHIAT01; genus JBHIAT01. The sequence goes on along the minus strand of JBHIAT010000002.1, from coordinate 52,035 downwards.
TGCTCGCTTGTGGGTTTCTGGCCTCAGCCCTGACTCGGGCCAGAACCTCGCCGGAAGACATCCGTACCCATTTGACCTCGATATCAGGGTACGCTTCCATGAAAGCGTTGATGTAGATTCGCGACTCGTCCACATCGAAAGCCGTATACATGTGCAGCTCTTGCTTTTGCGCCCAGGCAGGGCCGGTGAACACCGCGACCATCAACGCCAAAACAACCATCAGCCGTAACGCTCTCATCCTGTTTCCCTCCTTTTTTGATTTGAGCGATTGATATGAGGAGAATACTCCTACATGATATCACCTCCTGTACTACAATCTGCCGGTGTTCAATTTTAAGGAGGGTCAGTGGAGGGTGTCAAATTTCGGTTTTCTGAGCGATAACAGCGCTCCGATCCCGTACAACGCTCCACCCAGCAGAAAGATACAGAGATAATGCCGTAGCCACCGCAACGAATAGGATGGGGCGGGGAGGTTTTTTCATCGGTCCGTTCTTATTTCCGGGGAGTGAGGGCGCTTAGTGTGCACGTCGCCCAAGAACGGTCATCAACCGGTCGGGGAAGTCGGTGGTGATGCCGTCCACACCCAGTTCGATCATGTGCTCCATCCGATCTGGTTCGTTGACCGTCCAGGTGATCACTGCGATCCCGTGTCGGTGGATCTGCGTCACTGCATGGTGGTTGGCCACCGTCCAGTGAAGACTGATGACCTTAGGTTCCAAGCGCTCAACCTTCTCCCAGACGTTGGGTCGGTTGAGATCCGGGTCGCTTAAGCTGAGTTGAACCGAGCGATCCAGACGCTTGAGACGCTCGTGCACCCGTTCATCGGGGGATGCCAGCAGGGTCGTGGCAAGTCGTTGTCGTTGGTCCAGAAGTCTCAATAACCCCTGAAGGGCTGTATCCTCTGGAAGAGTCGCCTTGATATCGACGATCAGTTCAATGGAGTCGGGGATGGTATCGATCGCCTGCTTCAGGGTGAGGAGCTTCTCTCCACGAAAGCTCGCATCGAACCAGCTGCCGGCATCAAGTCGTTCGATCTCCTCCAGGGTGGCGTCGCGAACTTCGCCGGATCCGTTGGTGGTGCGATTGAGCGTCGGATCGTGGAGGAGTACCCAATGGCCGTCTCGGGTGGGGTGGATATCAATCTCCACTATGTCGGCGCCGAATGCGATTGCCTGACTCAGCGCAGTGGCGGTGTTCTCAGGAGCATGACCACTGGCGCCTCGGTGGGCGATAACCTTGATATTGTGTTCGCTGGTATTGCTCAAGGGAGGTTATTGTTCAGCTTAGCACCGATTCGCCCGTCTGACGATCGAACAGGTGGATCCTCTCTAACTGAGGGACGAGCCACAGACGATCTCCGATCTCGGCCGGATAATTTTGCTCCACCAGTGCCCGCATTGACAGATCCCCAAACTTGAAGTCGACGAGCGTCCCGCCGCCAAGCGGCTCCGTCACGTAGACCTCTCCCGGGAAGCTGCCGTCACCGTCCTGATCCTTCCGTTCCAAGGCGATATCGTCAGGCCGGATCCCAAGCACCAGTTCCCGCGAGCCGCGTTCCTCGATCCGGTCGGCGATCTGTTTGGAAATGGCCAGCGAAAAGTTCTCGCTCTCCAGCTGAAATTTCCCATCTTCGACGTGGTAAGTCACATCGGCCAGGTTCATCGGCGGATCCCCGATAAACGATGCCACGAACAGATTCTTCGGATGGGAGTACAGATCTTCAGGGGTGGTGTATTGGTGCAGAACACCTTCGTCCATGACCGCCACTCGATTGGCCATCGTCATCGCCTCGACCTGGTCGTGGGTGACCAGGATGGACGTGATGTCAAGTTCTTTCTGCAGCCGCTTGATCTCGGCCCGGGTCTCGATGCGCAGCCGGGCGTCGAGGTTTGACAACGGTTCATCGAGCAACAGGAGTTGTGGCTCCTTGACCAGTGCCCGACACAGAGCGACCCGCTGCTGTTGGCCTCCGGAGAGTTGGCCTGGCCTCCGGTCCATCAACTCCTCGATCCGGACGAGTTTGGCGACCTCGGCGACTCGTTGGCGGGTCTCAGATTTGTCCGTCCGGCTCAGTTTCAATGGGAAGGCGATGTTATTATAGACGCTCATATGGGGGTAGAGGGCGTAGCTCTGGAACACCAATCCGATGTAGCGGTGCTTAGGAGCGACATCGTTTATCACGGTTTTATCGAAGTAGATACTGCCCTCGGTTGGCTGATAGATCCCAGCGAGCATCAATAACGTCGTCGTCTTGCCACAACCCGATGGTCCAAGCAGTGCGATGAACTCTCCATTCTCGATCTCCAGGTTGAGATCGTTGACGGCGACCACGGTGCCGAACTTCTTGGTGATATGCTCTAGTGTAACCGAGGCCACGTCTCTATCCGCCTCCCTTCATGCCACCGACGGTCACCTTCATCAGGTATTTGTTGGTGAACAGGAAGAAGAGCAGCACGGGGATGACGTAGAAGACCGCTGTTGCTGCAAGCAACCCGAAATCGACGAACCGGAAGTTCCCGAGGACGGCGAACACATAAGAGGAGAGGGTCCAACCCTGCTTTTTCAGGATGAAGACGAGCACATAGATGAACGTGGACCAGCCCGCAATGAACGCGAAGATCGAGATGGCGAAGATGCCGGGGCGGACTTGGGGGAGCATCACCCTGTACCACGTCTGGAATCGGGTGGCTCCATCGACGAGCGCCGACATCTCGACATCCCAGGGGATGCCGTCGAAGAATCCCTTCATCACCCAGATGGCAAACGGAGCCATCAACCCCGCATTGACCAGGATCACACCGGTCACCGAATTCAGCATGTGAAGCCTCTGGAGCACCCAAAACAATGCGATTAGCAGACTGATCCCTGGGAACGCGTGGAGGATCAGCGTCAACCCCAAAAATAGCTTCCTGCCGGGAACCTTTAGTCGGGAGATGGCATAACCGGTCGGGGTGGAGAGCAACACGGTCACCAGCGCCGTTCCCAGGCCAAGGTACATCGTATTCCAGAACACCGGCCATACGATCGGCATGGCCTGAGTCGGCGGCTTCCAGAGGAAGCGCCAGTTCTCTATCGTAAGGCCATTTGGAATGATCCCCCAGGTCAGTCCTTTGCTGAATGAGGCGATGAAGATCCAGGCGTAGCCGAGGAAGATCGGCAGAGCGGCGACGATCAGGAAGGTGTAAATCGAGGTCCTTAATGCGCGCTCCTTTCGCTTCTCTTTGAGGAGCGAGTCCTGGTCAAACGTGACGGTCGTCCTGGGTCGCAACGCCTGAGCCTGAACTTGGGCCTGGGTGTGTGCGACCCCATCTCCTTCGGTTTGCGTTTCTGTTATCTTCTCCATCTCATGTCACCTCAATCTTTGGCTCGGCCATCATCTCTTTAAACTTGAAAATGCGCCAGTAGACCACCGAGGCGATGATCCCGATCACGACCAGAATAGTCGCCAGCGCGGCGCCGTATCCGTACGCATAGGTCCCTGAATAGGCATCGAAAGCGAGCTTATACGCATACAATGACCAGACGGAAGAGGCAAAGAACGGCCCGCCGCTGGTGATTATCAGGATATATTCGAACGACGTGAGCAGCGATAGCGTCTGATAAGCGGTGATGAACAGCAACGGCCAGCGGATCAACGGCAAGATGATATAACGGATCTCCTGAAACCAGCTGGCTCCGTCGACCTTCGCTGCCCGACGATAGTCCTCCGGGATCGAATCGATCGCGGCAGCGAAGATGATCATTCCCATCGATGCCCCGATGAACCCACCGGTGACGATGATCACTCCCCAAGGGTGGGCAGTGATCCAGTCCAGAGGCTCCAGGCCGAAGAACTCTCTGGCTGCGTTGAACATCCCTCTTTTGGACGGTTGCAGCAGCGCGAGCCAGATAATTCCGTAGACCACCGGCGGAGTGAACCGCGGCAGCAGCCAGACGGCTCGGAAGAACGTGCCGGCCCGCCGCCCGATGCTCGTCGTCAGGATCGCCAGGATCAGTCCGAAGGTGGTATTGAAGATGAACAGCGTTCCGAGGACGTAAACGACCGTGTTTACAATGATATTTGGTTTTGCGAGTTGACCGCTGAGTGCCTGAATAAAAAACCAGACGCCTGCGAGAACCACGAAAGTAATCAAGCTAAGCTGGAGCGGCCCTCTGATAGAAGACGGTCTTCCACGCAGATACCGCACAAAGTAGAAGACCAACAGTGCGGTGATGAGAATGAACACCCCCCAACCCACAGGTGAAGGTTGAGTCAGATATCCATCAATCGGCCAGATCAGGAAGTCCTTGGCCATCTTTTTGTAGTTGTCTAACCCGATGAAGTCCCATTGGAACCGGAAGTCCATATCCGTAAACCCCATGACGGTGGTGATCACCACCGGGATGAAGAAGAAGACGACGATAACCAGCAGGGCCGGGAGAAAGAACAAGGAGGCCTTGAAAATTGCAGATCGCGGCTGCATTCGCTGCATTCAAACCTCTTGCTTAGGTCAGTTGGAACGAAGGGGTCAGGGGGACCCCACCGTTGCGGTGGGATCCCCCTGACATTGCCGACTATTCTATTCCCTAGTCCTCCACGATCACCTCGTCACCCAGCTCTTGCTGTATTCGCCGGACGAAGAAGTTCAACGCCGCCTGGGGGCGCATCGCCCCGGTCTCAACGGCCTGGATCGCCTCAAAGAGCGTCTGCCAGTAGAACGGAGCTTTGGGATGGTTCGGGCTGAAGCGGGTCACGTTCAGAAGTCCGGACACCTCGGTCTGGTACCGCTTGTTCGCGTAGGGCGCGTAGCCCAGTTCGCTGTTGAGCACCGCCAGGTGGCCGCTGGCAAGGACCGACTCGGCCTGAAGGTCGGTGGCGTACTGTATGCTCGTGAGCAAGAACGCGAGCTCCTTATTCTGTGACGCGCTGGTGATTACCGTAGCCAGCGGGTGGGAGACCGAGCCTGGTGATCCGCCTTTTTCAGCGGCGGGGTACGGGATCCAGGTGATATTCTCGAACAGCTCCTCCTCAGACTTGTTGTACGGAGCCACCTGCCACTCGCCCCAGTTCCAAATCCCCCCGGTCATCTGGATCGCGGACGTGCCCTCGGTAATGGCGGTGTGGATCTCCTGCCACTGCCAGTTCGTCATCGAGCTCGGCAGGACCTCGAGTTCATGGACCAGCTTGTTGAGATACTCGAAGGTCTGCAGAATCGCTGACCTGCTTATGACCAGCTTGCCGGTCGCGTCGTCTATCAGTCTTCCTCCATAGCTAAAGATGAACCCGAACCAGTCGGTTCCCGGTGTCGGCCGGTGGGTCACCACGGTTTCGACGACCCCGGCATCCTTGATCTCTTTGGCCAGATTGGCCATATCGTCTCGGGTGAAGTCACCCGCGAACGTACGGGCTCTCAGGTTGTCAACCTGTTCCTCGGTCCAGCCGATCTTCATGAGAACGTCCCGGCGAATCCAGATCAACCGGGCCTCGGAGTCCCGAGGGATCCCCCAGGTCTGGCCACTAAACTGCATGGCAGGCCAGAGCGCGGGGATGACGTCGTCATAGACTTCGGGGTATTGGGCGATCAGGTCATCCAATGGGGTGATGTAGCCAGCGACGGAGTATGGTCCGATCTGTTCGTGGCCGGTTATGATGATATCGGCGATCTGATTGGGATCCCCAGTCTGCAGCGCCAGTATGTTCCTCTGGTTGAACGACGACCAGTTCACCGTGTTGAACTCTGCCTCGACCCGGATTCGAACATCGGCCCCGATGGTTTCCAGATATTTGTTCAGCCGCTTTCCAGCCTCTTCGAATGCGGTTGCTCGTCCGATCGCCGGATCGTCCGGCCCGACCGTCCATACCCGGATGGTGACGATCCGTTGCGCATAGGCGAGACCGGTAAACAGGGAAAGTCCAAAGAGCAACGCTACTACAAATACAGCCAGTTTTAGACTAGAGCTTCGCCACATCGATACATCCCTCCTAAAGTTTATTTCTTGTGATGGGTGGTTAAAGTCGATCTGTGGTCACTGATCGACTTTTCTGTTTCAATCGTTATGCAATCACCTCCCTGTCTTCCTTGGGGTGATTTTAGCTTTATTATAACTCCGACCTCTGTGGTTTGCAAGTAGAGGCACGGCATGTTGTGTCCCTACTCTCCACTTACGGAGATCCGATCCCGCAATCGTTCCAGGGTCTTCGGCCCGATCCCGGGGACCTGGATCAACTCCTCGATCGAGCCGAACCCGCCGTGATCGGTTCGGTAGGCGATGATCCGCGCGGCGTAGACCGGTCCGATCCCCGGAAGCTGTTGGAGTTCCTCAGCGGAGGCGGTGTTGATGTCGATCCGCTCACGGCGGGGGGATAGGGTGCGTACCTCGACCGTCTCGACCGGAATGCGCTTCAGGGTCGGGGTGGGGGGGGCAACCCCGGGACGATCGAGGGTCGAGCGGGAGGGTAGGATCCGCCCGATCGTCAGCCCGATCAGCACCAATCCGATCAACAGCAACACGATATAGCGATCGGAACGGGACAGTCTGAATCGGGTCATTCGTTCCCCGCCTCTCCCGATTCGATCTCGAATTCAAACAGGGCGTTGAGGCGTTGCACACCGTACCGCTCCCGTTCAAACCGCATCCGCTCCGGCCACCGCTCGTACTTCGGCTTGGCGAACTTATTGCGGTATGCTCGGATGAACAGCTTGTAGAGCGTGCGGGCCAGTTGGGGATCCTCAGCCAACCGCTCCCGGTGTCCCCAGACGAGGCCCTCGACCTCGCCCACGTATGTCTCGATGCGCGTCGCCTCCTTGAGCAGTTCGACCGCTGCCTCCGTTCGGTCACTCAGTATGTCGCTGGCCTCCCGGAACAGCCGACGACGCCGGAGTTCGTCCTCGGCAATCCGCTTCATCCGATCCGCCATCGCCTGGTAATAATCGAGCTCTCTCACGGGAAACTCCAGGTGCTCGCCGTATCTGAGACATTCCTCTGGGAGGTTCGTGTCCATAGAGGTGTAGATGCGGCCGTGATATCGCAGGCATGACTCGGGTGTCCGATAGTGGACGTTCGTATAATACTGATAGAGGACCTGCCGGCCCCGGAACCGGTGGTAGATGCGTTTCATGCGACTCATCGCTCTTCCTTCACCTTCGCTTCCCACCCTCCTAAGGCATCCCGAAACGCGAAGTAGAACACAAACACCTCCCAGAGCCACAGATTCTCGAGTGAGAACAGCCGGGTCGGGTCGGCGCTTATCACCCCTTGGGCGATCACATAGTTCAGGAGACCGGTGAAGATCACCATGGTGAGGACGATCACGACCATCGCCCAATCGAGCGGATGTTGGAGCACCCGCCAATCGTTCTCGAGGGATCGCCTGATCAACCAGAGCCACAGCAATCCGATAAACAGATAGAGGTGCAGATCTTCGAATCGGTCGTAGGACAGGTAGGTGAGGTAGCCGAGGGCCAGGGCGGTGAGCCGGCGGTAGACGGGATCGCTGAGGAGCCGTCCCCGTCTCCACAGCCAAATCCCGAGCCCTGCCAATAGCAGCACGATGAGCCCCTGCTTCAAATCGGGGCGGCGCTCTGGGTTCGTCCGGGCGAACAGAGGAACGGACGCCCAGTTGTGGGTCACCCGCCTGGTCAGGCGCTCGACTTGAAAGCTCTTCCCAGTGATCGTTCCGGATCCGGGTTTCACCGCCAGATAGGCGACCATTTCCGGGTTGTGTGGAACGGGGTTCACCTCCTCCCGCTGGATCGCCACCTCGAACCCCGTCCCGGTGACCCGCCGGTTGCGCGTGATGACCGCCTCCGGTCCGTCGGCGCTGACGATGGTGGTGAACACCACCGGATCTGTCTCGAACGGGATGCTAAAGACGATCGGGGTGAACGGCAGTCTACGGCTGCGTCTGGGGGCCACGGCCCGCACGCCCGCCTCCAGCTCCAGATCCTCCATCCGATGGCGGCCGGTCTCGACGGCGAGGTAGGTCACCGTCTCCGCAGGGTGGGCACCGTCGAGGTAGTCATACTCTTGGACGCGCAGCTCGAAGCCCTCGGGCGTTAACCGTCTGATGCGCACCGTCGCCGGCTCCGGATCACGGTAGCTGAGGGGCTTGGCGATCAAGATCGGATTGCGATACGTGTTCTGGAATCGCACCCGCCTCCAGTTGGAGTCGATCTCGACCCGGCCGACCTCAAGGATATCGTTCAATCGACCTTCCCCTTGGAACGTGATGTATCCGACCTCCTCCCGGGTGTGGCGGACCTCGGGGTCGTTAGATTGCTCCTCCTCGACCTTGAGTTCGATCCCCTCATTTATCCACCAGAAGGAGCGGAACCGCAGCCCCGCTGGATCGCGCGCGGTTGTCTGCAAGTCGGCGATCAAGGGCGGGTTTCCGCGCCATAGGGCCAGGGAGCGAACGTCGAAATCCAGGCTGAGCAGAAACAGGACCCCCAACAACGCCATCCCAAGGCGGGACAGATAATTCAGTGGCTTGATGAATTTCCGTTGCAAAGTCTTGCCGGTGCTTCCCAACTGCACTGCTATCGTTTCAGTCTCTGCGACAGCTCGGCGGCGATCGCCTCGGGATCGAGATCGATCCGGGCCTCGTCTCCGGACCGCATGTCACGCAATGTGAGCGCCCCGCGGTCGAGCTCCTCCGGACCGATCACGATGACGTAACGGGCGCCGATGCGATCGGCATAGCCGAACTGGCCACGGACACTCTTCCCCAGGTAGTCGATCTCGGCGGTTATATCTCCCCGGCGCAGCTCCCGCAGCAACCGAATCCCCTCCCGTCTGCCCTGCTCGTCCACGGTGGCGATGTAGAGATCGGGGCCTGTCTGTTCGTGCAATGGGCCCTTCTGGGCGTTCAGTGTCAGGATGAGTCCCGGCATCCCGCCGGCGAACCCGATCGCTGGCGTCGGGGGACCGCCCAGCATCTCGACGAGGTCATCGTAGCGGCCGCCGCCGATGATCGCATCCCGAGCCCCGAGATCCGGGGAGGCGATCTCGAAGACGGTCCGGGTGTAGTAATCCAATCCCCGCGCCAGGGTGGGATCAAGCCGATACAGGATCTCGAGGTCATCGAGGTGGGTGCGCAATCGGTCGAAGTGGGCCTCGCAGTCGTCGCAGAGGTAGTGCAGCATCGCCGGCACCGCCGAGATCGGCCCCTGGCAGATCTCCTCGTTACAATCGAGAATGCGAAGCGGGTTGGTTTCGAGACGCACCTGACAATCGGGGCACATCGTCTCGATCATCGGTGTGAAATAGCTTCTCAGCTCCGTGATGTACCGCTTTCGGTCTTCCCGACACCCCATGCTGTTCAACTTGAGACGAAGTCCATCGAGACCGAGGGCCTCGGTGAGCAGGCTCCAGCCGAGCTCGATCACCTCGGCATCGAGGGCCGGATCGGCCGAGCCGATCGCCTCGACTCCGAACTGCTCAAACTGCCGGGATCGCCCTTTCTGCGGCTCCTCGTAGCGAAACATCGACCCCAGATAGGAAAGCTTGATCAGCTCCGATCTCCCATAGAGCTTGTGTTCAAGGAAGGCGCGCACGATCGGAGCCGTCCCTTCCGGTCGCAATGTCAGGGAACGGCCGGCCTTATCGGAAAACGTATACATCTGTTTGCCCACGATCTCGGTGTCCTGACCGACACCTCGTTCGAAGAGTTCCGTGTACTCTAACAGGGGGGTGCGGATCTCCCGATACTGATAACGGTTCATCACCGTTCGAATGGCCGTCTCCGCTACATGCCACTGCTCGATCTCATCGGTCAGGATGTCATTCAGCCCTTTTGGAGAATGGTATTTCATAATCGTGAATCTTTCAGAGTGACCTTTCTATTTTGACTTTATAACTTTTTAACCTTTCAACGTTTCAACTGTTTTAGCAGGTTGACCATCTCGAGAACGCTCTCGGCGGCCTCGGTGCCCTTGTTGCCGTGCTTGGTTCCGGCGCGTTCGATCGCCTGCTCGACCGTATCGGTGGTCAGCACCCCGAAGGCGATCGGTGTATCGTATTCGAGGTTCAGGGTCGCTAATCCTGTTGAGACCATGGTGGCGATGTATTCGAAGTGTGGTGTCCCTCCCCGGATCACTGCGCCCAGCGAGATAATGCCATCGTACCGTCCCGATTCGGCCAACGTTTTGACGACCTTCGGCAGTTCGAAGGAGCCCGGGACCCAGGCGACATCGATGTCCTCCTCCCGAACACCGCTCCTCGTCAACCGATCCACCGCTCCGCTCAGGAGTTTCTCGGTGATGAGTTCGTTGAATCGACTCACCACGATCCCGATCTTCAGCCCGTTACCGTCCAGGGTACCTTGATATGTCTCCATCTTGATCGTCAATCCACTTGGCTCAGCTTGTGTCCCATCTTCTGCTTCTTCGTCCGCAGGTAGTTCAGATTATACTCGTTGGGTTCGATTTCGATCGGAATCTGGTCAGTAATTTTTAAGCCATAGCCCTCCAGACCATGGACCTTCTTGGGGTTGTTGGTCAGGATCCGGATCGAGTTCAGGCCGAGATCGACGAGGATCTGGGCACCGATCCCGTAGTCGCGCAGATCCTCCTTGAACCCAAGCTGGCGGTTGGCCTCCACGGTGTCCAGGCCTTTGTCTTGGAGTTCATAGGCGCAGATCTTGTTCTTCAGGCCGATGCCCCGCCCCTCCTGACGGATGTAGAGGAGCACCCCGACGCCCTCTGCGGCGATCAACTGCATCGCGCGTTGCAGCTGATCGCCGCAGTCGCAGCGCAGCGATCCGAAGGTATCGCCGGTCAAGCATTCCGAGTGGACCCGGACGAGGACGTTCTCCTGGCAACGGATCTCCCCCAACACCAACGCCACGTGTTCTCGGCCGTCCACCCGGTTGGTATAGCTGTGGATCTTGAAGTTTCCGTATCGGGTCGGCAGGTTGGCGACCGCCACTCGCTTGATCAGCTTTTCAGTTTGCTTGCGGTATCGGATGAGGTCCTTGATGCTGATCATGATCAGCCCGTGAGTGTTGGCGAACTTGACCAGGTCCGGAACCCGGGCCATCGTCCCGTCCTCGTTCATGATCTCGCAAACGATCCCGGCGGGATCGAGGCCGGCCAGCCGGGCCAGGTCGATGCTTGCCTCGGTATGCCCGGTGCGGCGCAACACCCCGCCCGTCATGGCACGTAGTGGAAAGATGTGCCCCGGTCGCGCCAGATCGCTCGGCCGGGTGCTGGGATCGATCAAGACCTTGATCGTGTGGGCCCGGTCGTGGGCGGAGATGCCGGTCGTTACCCCGTGCTTGGCGTCGACTGAGATGGTAAAGTTCGCCTCACGACGATTGGGGTTCCCTAAGGGAGTCATCAACTCCAGCCCCAGCTCCTCCAACCGCTCCTCGGTCATCGGCACACAGATCAAGCCGCGACCATGCTTGGCCATGAAGTTGATGTGCTCCGGTGTCACCCGCTCAGCAGCCATCACCAGATCTCCCTCGTTCTCCCGATTCTCATCGTCCACGACGATGACCATCTTCCCATTGCGGATCTCCTCGACCGCCTTCTCGATTACGTTAAAAGGCATGTTCGCTTCTCCCCTTCATTAGGTCTCCCGCTGTTATTTTCCTGTCTAATTTCAGGTGTTCTGTATAGGGTTCCAGCTGTTTCACCACGTACTTCCCCAACACGTCGAACTCCACGTTGACACGATCGCCGATCTGTCGGTGTTGAAGGTTCGTGTTTCGGTACGTGTGCGGGATGATCGCGATGTCGAACCGTCCGGCCCTGACGTTGAAGACGGTCAGGCTGATCCCATCGAGCGCCACCGAACCCTTCTCAATCAGGTAGTGATCGAACGTCTCATCGACTTGAACAGAGAGCAGATGGGTGTTCCCCTCCGGCTGGATCCCCAGGATCCGGCCGACGGTATCGATGTGCCCCAGGACCAGATGTCCGTCGAACCGGCTATCGACCGACATCGGGAGCTCCAGGTTCACCCGGTCCCCGACGGCCAGATCGCCGAGTGCCGTCCGCCTCAGGGTCTCGGGGCTGAGCTCGGCTCGGAATCGATCCCGGTCGACCTCGACGGCCGTCAGGCAGACCCCGTTGACAGCTGCGCTTCCTCCGATGGACAACTCCGCTGAGATGTCGCCATCCGCGACGGTCAACTCATGGTCGGTCCGCCCTTGGACCCGGCCGAGGGATCGGATTATCCCGGTAAACATGGTTTAGATCATTCTCAATTCTAATGGAGGCCGTTTCCAGAGTCAACCGAACGCAAGCCGGGTTGATGGCATCTCCGGATTATGATAGACTTACTTTTGGATTTACAATAAAACGGTGATTTCAATTCCCTCATGGGGTTTGATAGAGTGCGTACACGAGATGTGCTGGTGATCGGCCTGATCCTGGTCTGGATCGGGGTCACCGGCGTTGTGGCTCTGGGAGAGCCGCCGCCGATCGAGGTCTCCCGGATAAACAGGGGAGACCACGAGGAGCTCCAGGTGACGACCGGGTTGGCCGATTACCTGTTCTCGACTCGGGGTGGGGTGTTGCGGAGCGTCTTCCTGACCTTCGGCTCGTTCGGGGATCGTCCCCTAGAGCTGATCCCGGGCACCGTGACTAAGGAGGAGGGAGATGAGCTGAGGCGGGATCTGCCTCAGTTCCCCCCCCCCCTCCCGTTCGAACTGTCGCTGACCGAGGGCCAAAATTACCGGGTCGAGATCGAGGACGATCCCAGACTTGAGGAACTTAAGCTCAAGTTCACTCATGAAGCCGAAGGGCTGAGGATCATCAAAATATTCACCATTCACAACGACCCCTCTTACACCATCGACCTGGATCTCTCCATCGTCAACATCGGATCTGAGGCGCGCACGCTGGAAGCGTACCGGATGATTCTAGCGCAATCCAAGGAGGACACGGAGCTCAGATACTTGTTCGACGGGGGACGGCGGACCGACATCCTGGCACCGGCTTCCTATAACCGGTTTGGCGGATTGGGATTCGTCGACAGGAATACGGTGTTGTTCTTGAAGAATGAGACGGAGAGCGAGCAGGTGTTTCCCAATATCGAGCGGGACGAGCGCGGGCGGGAGGTGCTCGTGGTCAAGTCAGACGATCTGACCCTGTTCCCGTTCGATGAGCGAAACTATCGCTTTACCCTGTACGCAGGGCGGAACAAGTTTACCCTGCTGGATGACGCGGGTCTGGCCCCGATCGTTGACCTCGGGTTTTTCAGACAGTTCCTGGTCCCGGCGGTCAGGATCCTCGACCGCCTGTTCCAGTGGACGGGCAACTACGCCTGGGCGATCATCATCTTCACCGTCGTTATCCGGGTGGTCCTGATCCCGGTGATGCGGAACCAATACCGGTCGATGGCGAGGATGAGCGAGTTGCGGCCCAAGATGGCAAAACTCCAGAAGAAGTACAAGAACGACCGTCAGAAGCTGAACCAGAAGATGATGGAGTTGTACCGGGAGGAGGGGGTTAACCCGTTGGGGGGGTGCCTGCCGGCACTCGTTCAAATCCCGATACTGATCCTGTTGTGGCGGGCGATCCTGTTCAACTCCGAGCGGATCCATTTCAGCCCCGGGTTCTTATGGATCCCGGATCTGTCGCTCCCAGATCCGTTTTATATTCTGATCGCTCTGAATATCGGGGCGATGATATTGCAAAACCGGCTGAGCATGACGGTCGGCAGCATCGGAGGGGGTGGCTTCCAGAGCCAGATCTTCATGTGGGTCTTTCCGTTCTTTATCGCGTTCCTGCTCAGAAACTTTCCGGCGGGCATGTGGCTTTATTATCTGCTCCAGACGGTGCTACAGGTGGGACAGCAGTACTGGGTCAACCGGGAGCTGGCCCAGGAGAGAACGGCGCAAGCAGAAGGTTAGAAATCTGGAGATGGAAATGGAAATGGACCAGGAGATCGTGGCGGCGGTCGAAGACGTTCTCCAGGAGATCCTGGGGATCGTCGGGGAGACGGTGCGGCTCTCCGTGGATGAACGGTCAGACGGTGATATCTCGATCGATATTCAGGGAGATATCACAGTTTTTAACGAGAAAGATCAGAAAACCCTTCAATCCCTTTCATACCTTCTGGAAATCTTTGTGAAGCGACGTTTCGATCGCAACGTTCGGATTCACCTCGATGTCAACGGATACCGGTGGAGGCGCGAAGAGGAACTGGTTAAAATGGTCTTGGAGCTTGCCGACCGGATCAAGACCGAACGGGTGCGCATCCGACTCAACCCGATGGAGTCCTACGAGCGGAAGACGATCCACGTGGCGCTGAGCCATGTAGACGGGGTCCGGACCTACAGTCAGGGGAGCGGCGCAGGACGCCGGGTCATTATCGAACCGGATCTGTAGGGGCACGGCATGCCGTGCCCCTTAGGGTTGACAATCCACTCATTGTCGCATACAATGGAAAAGCTTTAGTCAGTTTCGGGGAAAAATTTCAGTCAGTTTCGGTAACTCGGCAACCGGGGGCGGAGAGATGATCCCCTTATTCATCCTCCTGTCGGGCCTGATTCTCAGTTATGTTGCAGTCCGGGCTGTTGATGCGATCGACCACCTGAACGGATTGAGGCCCAGACCCAGGCTCGGTCGTTATGCGCCGGTCCTGGCCCTGTTTGCGATCCCCATCGTGTTGGGATTGTTCTCAGGGCAGGGAGAGCGCACGTTGGGGTTGGGGCTCGGTCTGGTGATCCTGGTTGCGGCACACTCCATCCGCAGACGGTGGGCGTTTCCCGTTTACCTCGATCTGGTCGCTGCCGCGGTCGCCGGTGCTATCGCTTATCATCTCGGTTTCCGTATCGAATTTCTCACCAATCCAGAGGGAGGCTACTTTTACCTATCGAGGTTCAGCTTGCCCCTCACCCTGATCTGGGTCGTCGTGGTGACCCAATCGCTCAGTTTTTTGAGCACCTCGTTCCGGGACGGAGGGCGGCTGATCCTGAGCATCGCGCTCGTCTCATCCCTGGCGTTTCTGATCGTAAATCTGTTGCAGAGTCAAGATCAGCCGTTATTTTACGCCATCTATCTGGTGCTCGCCATCCTGGGGGTCACGCTCGGGATCCTGGCAAACGCATCGCGGGTCGAAGAGACCGATCTGGTCGCTCGGGGGTTGGGGTTCAGCATCGCCCTGTTGGCGATCACCGGGGTGCTGAAGACGGCGATCTCGTTGACGCTCATCAGCCCGATCCTCATCCTCGGGATTCCGCTGATGACCACCGCCTACGCGATCGTTCAGGGGACCTCTTCCATCTCGGCGGAACGGACGCCGTTCCAACGGCTGGGGCGCGTCAGGTCGGGGATGGTCTTCTTGATCTACCTCGGCTTCAGCTACATCAGCGTGGCCCTGGTCGGGTTGACCCGTTACCCGGACATCCGCAGCGTTGCGCTGCTGGCCAGTGTGGCCGTGGTCGGCGGGGCGGTGATGTGGTGGGGCAAGTCCCTGGCATCCCAGGTTCAGGCAACCGATATCAGGACCGAGCTCTTCGGGGTGCCGGTCGATCGGGTGACGTTCCGGGAGGCGTTGGTGCGATTCGAGCGGCTGATCGAAGAATGCTGGGGGGGCATGGTGCTCACCCCCGATGTGACGGCAGTCATCCGAGCGCGTCGCGAAGAACGGCTGCGGCAGATCTACGGGAAAGCCGATCTGGTGACCGCCGATGGGGCCGGACTGGTGTGGGCCTCGCGTCTGTTGGGCGGACCGCTGCCGGAGCGAGTGACCGGAATTGACATGGTCGAGGCGTTCTGCGCACGGGCCACCCGGAACGGATATACGTTGTTCCTGCTAGGTGCCAGACCGGGGATTGCCTCGATGGCCAAACGCCGGCTCGAGCACAGATTCCCGGGATTAAACATCGTCGGGGTCCACCACGGCTACTTCGAAGACGACACCGCCGTCATCGGACTGATCCGAGCGACCGCACCGGACGTCCTGCTCGTCGGATTGGGTGTCCCCCGACAGGAGTACTGGGTTATGGATCACAGGGATGAGCTGAACGTGCCGCTGTGCATGGGTGTCGGCGGCAGCTTCGACGTGCTGTCGGGACGGATCCCCCGGGCGTCGGCGCGCTGGCAACGATTCGGTCTGGAGTGGCTCTACCGGATAGTTGTCGAGCCGCGCCGGTTCTGGAGGGACCTGGCCATCCCACTGTTCATCCTGCGTGTGCTGCTCGCCAAGCTCGGTCAAACCTTGTTCGGTCGCGGCTCCCGCCCCTCCTGAACCCGTTTTTGTCTCCACCGCCAACCGTTCTTGACACAACCTTCGATGGCATGTTATAGTCGGATCGAAATAGCCATCGGGAGGTGGTTGATGGATCGCAAACCTGCCATTCGGCAACCGCATACCTAATTCCTAAAGGAGGGATAAATCTTATGAGGCCGAGCTGGTTAAGCACCATCTTCACGATTCTGTTGGTGTTGGTGTTCGGCTTGGTTTCCTACCAGGGCTATGCGCAGCGCCTGCCCCGGGAGGAAACGCTCTATGTGGCGATATCAAAACCGGGTATGGGACTGGGTCCCAGCAACTTCAACATCTACACACCGGGTTTTGATCGATCGAGAACCGGTCTGCACCAGTTTGTGTGGGAGTACCTCTACTACATGAACCTGGAGAGTGGAGAGTACATCCCGTTTTTGGCCGAAAGTCAGCCGCAGTACTCTGCTGACTTCCGCAGCATCACCGTCAAACTCAGAGACGGGATCAAGTGGAACGATGGGATGCCGTTCACGGCAGATGACGTGGTGTTCACCTACAACATGTTGCTGCAAAACGCGCCCAAGCTGACCTGGTCTTCTGAGGTTGCCAAGTGGATGGCCTCGGTCCGGAAGATCGACGACCTGACCGTCCGGTTCGTGCTGAAGAGCCCCAATTCACGTCTCCACACGAACCGAGAGGCGTTCCCGGCCGTTGCGATCTGGGGCGGGATCACCATCATGCCCAAGCATATCTGGGAGCATGTGGATCCGGTAACCTACAACAACTCCCCGGTGGTTGGAACCGGACCGTACAATCTGATCAGCACCTCCGAGACCCAATTCGTCCTCGAGCGCAGGGACGACTGGTGGGCGACCGATGTGTTCGGTGTCGTTCCGGCGCCCCGATTCGTCGTCTACCGGTACTTCGGTCCGGAGACCAGTACGGCGATCGCCCTGGCGAACAACGATGTCGATTCGCCCGCGATCGGGATCCTGTCGCTGGACACCTATCTGCAGGTCAAGCGCAGGAACCCATACGTCACCGCCTGGCATGAGCGGGCTCCGTTCGCCTGGCTGGACCCCTGCCCGAGGGCGTTTATGGTCCAGAACGCTAGGGAGCCGTTCAATCGCCGCGAGGTGCGCTGGGGGCTCTCCTACCTGATCGATCGGGACGCGATTGCGGATCTCGCCTATCAAGGGACGACCACAGCTAGCCCACACGTCTATCCGTTGTACGCGGGGTTGCAGCCGTTCTTTGATGCCATCCAGGACGTGCTTGAGAAGTACCCGACGACGGAGTATAACCCGGCGAAGGCCGAGGAGATGTTCCGGGCCGCCGGTTTCCGCAAGGGAGCGGACGGCGGCTGGATCACCGATACTGGCCAGCGGTTCACGTTGAACTTCCTGGTCGCTTCGGGTAACTCAGAGGACATGGCGGTCACCGCGATCGTGGCGGATCAGCTGCGCGCCGGCGGGGTTGACGTCACCGTCAACCCGATGTCGGGACCCCCTCAGGCGGATACGCGACTCCGTGGCGATTGGGACCTCGCCTACCAGCCGTTCTGCCCCGGGTTTATCTTCGACAACCTGGAGCTGTTCCACAGCAAGTTCAAGGTGCCCCTCGGGGATCCGGCACCCTGGTACGAGAGAAACTCGTTCAGGTATGGGAATCCCGAGTTCGACACCATCGTAGATGAGATGGCAGCGACGCCACCCACCGACGTGGACAAGATGACGCGTCTGTTCCACGATGCGATCGAGATCTTGCACCACGATCTTCCGGTGATCATGGGGATGCAGGCGCCGGCGCTGGTGCCGTTCAGCACCGCCTACTGGACTGGATGGCCTACGGCCGCAAACCCCTGGAATATGCCGGTCAACTGGTGGGCGACGTTCAACACCGTCGTTGTTGGCTATCCGGATCCCGCAACCGGTGAGTGGGTCGGCGGGATCAGACCGAGCCGACCCGGTGGATAAGACGCAGAATCGGATCGGGCCCCCACCCTAAGCTTAGGGGGCCCGATTCCTTTTTTAATTTTTATATCGCATACTTATGGGTTCGTACGGTCGGTATCTCAGCCAAAGGTTCATCATCTTCATCGTCTCCATCTTCATCTCGATCACGGTCGTCTTCTTTGTGCCCCGCCTCGTGCCCGGAGACCCGATGAGTGGGGTTCTTGCCAAGCTCGGTGAGATGGGGGGGGTCCGAGGCGCTCAGGAGTTGGTGGACGCGTATCGAGAAATATTCGGGTTCGATAAATCCTTAGGAATCCAGTATCTCAGTTACCTGAGAGAGCTTGCCCGGGGCAATTTGGGGGTTTCGATCGCCATGTTCCCGGTCCCGGTCAGCGAGGTGCTGATGCGTGCCCTGCCATGGACGATCGGACTGTTGACGGTCACCACGATCATCAGTTGGATCCTGGGAACGTTCATCGGCGCGGTCGTCGGGTGGCGGGGCGAGGAGTCCAAGCTGTCGAAGGCGCTCGTCCCAGCGGCCCTGATTCTCTACTCGATACCGTATTATATCCTGGCCATCATCTTGGTGTTCCTGTTCGCGTTTCTGTGGCAGATATTTCCTCTGTCCGGGGGGCATTCGCTTCAGATCGAGTTTTCCGTTGAGTTCATCGGCGATCTGTTGTGGCACGCCACGCTCCCGGCATTGAGCATCGTGCTCGTCTCCCTCGGCTGGTGGTTCCTGAGCATGAGGAGCATGATCATCCCGCTGCGCGGGGAGGACTACATCACGCTGGCGAAGGCCAAGGGGTTGAAGCCTCGACGCATCCTGTGGAAGTACGGTTTCCGGAACGCCCTGCTTCCGCAGGTGACCGGTCTGGCGATCGCGTTCGGTCATATCGTCGGAGGTGCGATCATCACCGAGGTCATCTTCGCCTACCCCGGTCTCGGATGGCGGTTGTACGAATCGATCACCGGGCTCGACTTTCCGGTGATCCAGGGAGCGGTGTTGCTCATCATTCTGGCGGTGGCGACGGCCAACTTTATCGTCGATGCCATCTACCCGCTCATCGACCCGAGAATCCGATACGGGAGGAAGTGAGTCGATCACATGGCTTCCATCGCTGCACGGTTGAGGTGGCAGAATCTGAAGCAAGGCATCCTCGGCAAACTCTTCGGCAACCAAAAGTTCGTCATCGGTTTTACCATCATTGCCGTCATCTTCATCGGCGGGTTCATCGCTCGGAACGTCCTTCCGTTCGAGTATCGTCGCACCGGTGCCTTCCCCTCTAGGCGCCCGCCAAGCCTCGAACACATCATGGGCACCGACAGCCTGGGAAGACGCATCGATGTCCAGCTGGCCGATTCGATCGTCAACTCGCTTCAAATCGGGCTGATCGCCGCCACCATCGGCACGGTGGTCGGAGCGCTGCTCGGGTTTACGAGTGGATACTATGGAGGCAGATTGGATGCGGTGTTGAGAGTGTTGATCGATGTCTTCCTATCGGTTCCATCGCTGCTGTTTTTGATCTTGATCGCGGCGCTGGTCAGAGGCGTGAGCGTGCAGGTCATGGCATTGGTCATCGGGGCGTTCGCCTGGGCGTGGCCGGCGAGACAGATCCGGGCCCAGGTGTTGAGCCTGAAAGAGAGAGGCTTTGTGGATATGGCGATTCTTTCAGGCATGTCCAGATTCGAGATCGTCATGCGGGAATTGATGCCCCACATGTTTCAATGGATGGGGGCCAACTTTGTGAACGCAACGCTGGCGGCGATCCTGGCCGAGTCGGGTCTGTCCATCCTGGGGTTGGGGCCGCAGCGTGAAATGACCCTGGGGATGATGATCTATTGGGCGCTGCAATTCAATGCGCTCTTTAACCAATTTTGGTGGTGGTGGAGTGCCCCGGTGCTCACCCTGACGCTCATCTTCCTGTCGCTCTATCTGATGCATCTGGGCTTCGACGAGGTCATCAACCCCAGAATCAGATCGAAAGCTTGACCCCAGGAGGGCGAATATTGTCTTCTATTCATGACCCCTCCTCGCCCGAATCACGAAGCACCTACTACCGGCCTACTTGAATTAGATGTCCTATAGTACATAAAATCATACGCTGCTTAGGCCGTATCATCCAGTTTGATATTATCACATCGATCAAAGGACGGTCGAAGATGGGTAACGGACGGTTCAAGGTGGCGGTCGTCGGCGGATCGGGCTATACTGGGGGGGAACTGCTCCGGATTCTGCTACGCCATCCCCAGGTGGAACTGACGGCGGTGACCTCCCGCAAGTACCAGGGTCGGTCGATCTACAAAGTTCACCCCAATCTGAGGGGAACGACCGATCTGAAGTTCATCCATCCCGATAATCTGGGACGTTACGACGTGCTGTTTTCCGCCCTACCCCATGGAGCTTCGATGGGTCATATGAATGAGTTTCTGGGGATCGCTGAGATGGTCGTCGATCTGAGCGCCGACTTTCGGTTAAAAAAACCGGAGGATTACGAGCGGTGGTACGGCATCCGCCATGAAGCACCGGAGCTTCTGGAACAGGCAGTTTATGGCCTTCCGGAGCTCCACCGCGATCGGCTGCCCGGAGCGACTCTGGTGGCGGTTCCCGGTTGTAACGCCGCTGCAGCGATCATCCCGCTCAAACCGATCGTCGATCGCTTCGCGGTCGAGCGGGTCATCGTCGATGCCAAGGTCGGATCATCTGCCGCTGGGGTGCAAGTCGGTCTGGCGAGCCATCATCCCGAACGTAGCCACGTGGTGCGCAGTTATCAGCCAGCCGGCCACCGACATACGGCCGAAATGGAACAGGAACTCGGTCTTGAGCGAAACATATCCTTCTCCCCCCATGCCGTTGAGTTGGTTCGGGGGATCATGTGCACGATCCACACGTTCCTGACCGAGGACTACACTGAGAAGGACATATGGCGCGCTTACCGGGAAGCCTATTCCGATGAACCGTTTGTCCGGTTTGTCAAGGAGCGAGGCGGGATCTACCGCTATCCGGAGCCGAAGATTGTGTTCGGCACGAACTATTGCGATATCGGCTTTGCCAAGGACGAGCGCACCAATCGACTGGTGGTGATGTCGGCGATCGACAACCTCACCAAGGGAGCAGCGGGGGACGCAGTCCAGGCGATGAACCTCGCCCTCGGGATCGAAGAGCAAGCCGGGTTGGAGGCCCTCGGGTTTCACCCGATTTAGTGGTTCGCCATGAGTGTTCAATTATTGGTGGTCAAGATCGGCGGGAGCGAAGGGATCGATTACGATGCCTTCCTGGATAATCTGGCCGACTATCAGAGATTCATCCTGGTTCACGGGGGCTCACACGAACTGAACCGAATCTCTGAGATACTCGGGGCCCCGCCGCGGTTCGTGACCTCGGTCTCGGGATTCACCAGTCGGTACACAGATCGGGAAACCCTAGAGATTTTGAATATGGTCTACGCCGGAAAGATGAACAAGCGGCTCGTTGAGGGGCTCCAGCGACGTGGGGTCAACGCTGTGGGGTTGAGTGGGCTCGACGGGCGAATCTGGGAGGGGAAGCGCAAGTCGACGTTGAAGATCGTCGAGGGCGGACGCAAACGGGTGCTGCGAGGCGACCATTCGGGCATCATCGAGCGGGTCAATACCGAGCTGCTCGACTGGCTGTTGGAGCATAGCTACGTCCCGGTGCTCACCCCGCCAGCAATCAGCTACGAGGGGGTGGCGGTGAACGTCGACGGCGATCGGGCGGCGGCACAGGTGGCGGCGGCGATGGGCGCTGAGCGGTTGGTCATTCTGTCGAACGTTCCCGGCCTGCTCAAAGATGTAAACGACGAGGACAGCTTGATCGACCGGATCGCCCCGGATGAGGTCGACGCCTACCTGGAGCGCTACGCCAAGGGACGGATGAAGAAGAAACTGCTCGGGGCCAAGGAGGCGCTCGCCGGTGGGGTAAGCACGGTGATCTTAGGCGACGCACGGGGGGAGCGACCGATCACCCAGGCGCTGGACGGCGTGGGCACGGTGATTGGTTCGCTGCAGTGATGCCTCCTTCCAATGCGAAGCGCTTCTCGATCCTTCTCGGTGCGATCGGGATCACCTCGTTTGCCTCGATCCTGATCAAGCTGGCTGATGCCCCGGCACTGGTGGTGGCCACCTACCGATTGGTGTTGGCGATGATCGTTCTCGCGCCATTGGCCCTGGCCCACAGTCGTGATGAGTTCAAGAAACTGTCGCGACGAGATCTAGGGCTGTCACTGCTGAGCGGGGCTTTTCTCAGTCTGCACTTCATCAGCTGGATCAGCTCCTTAGACTACACTTCGGTCGCCAGCTCGATCGTCCTGTTCGCCACCAACCCGATCTTCGTCGGCCTGGGCTCGTATCTCATCTTGAGGGAGCAGCTTCATCCGACCCTGATATGGGGGATTGGGCTCGCAATCGGCGGCGGCGTGCTCATCGGGTACGGTGACTTCCAGGGTGGGTCAGAAGAGATCCACGGGGACCTGCTCGCCCTGGGCGGGGCGGTCTCCGTGGCCGCCTATGTTCTCATCGGGCGTCGTGTCCGCCAGAAGGTCGACCTGCTGACCTACATCACTGTCGTCTACGGGATGGCCGCCGTACTTCTGTTGATTGCCGCACTGGCCACCCATCAAGCCTTCACCGGCTATAGCCGGGAGACTTATCTGTGGATGGTGCTGCTGGCGCTCGGCCCCCAGCTCCTCGGCCACACGTCGTACAACTGGGCGCTTCAGTACATGGCGGCGGCGGTGGTCTCGGTCGCCCTGCTCGGCGAGCCGGTGGGCTCGACGATCCTGGCTTATCTGATCCTGAATGAGGGGTTGACTGTGCTGAAGATCGTCGGTGGCCTGCTCATCATCAGTGGAATCTATCTGGTGGCGGGAGGTAAACAGACTTAAGACTAGGGGGTTCATTCACATGAGCTTGGATACGATGACGACGACCGAAATTATTGACCGTGATGCGAAGTATACCAGCGGTGTTTACAAGAAAACGCCGGTGGCGCTCGTCCGTGGCGAAGGAGTGCGTGTTTGGGATGCGGATAGGAACGAATACATCGATTGTACCGCCGGGGTCGGAGTGGCCGGGGTCGGCCATGCCAACCCGGCGGTCGCCCGAGCGATCTCCGATCAGGTGAACCGATTGATCACGGTGGCCGAAGGCTATTTCTACAATGACGTTCGCGCCCAGCTCCTGGAGAAGCTGGCCGAGATCACTCCGGATCCGCTGCAGAGAAGTTTTCTAACCAACTCCGGAACCGAAGCGATCGAGGCAGCGATCAAGTTCGCCCGAGGCACCACCAGACGATCCAACATCATCGCGACGATGCGGGCGTTCCACGGCCGGACCTTGGGAGCGCTCAGCGCCACCTGGAAGCGCAAATATCGAAAGCCGTTTGAGCCGCTGGTTCCCGGATTTCATCATGTTCCCTACGGAGACCTGGATCGACTCGAGGACGCGGTCCGAGATGGAGATGGGGCAGCGGCCGTCATCTTGGAGGCTGTCCAGGGAGAGGGCGGGGTCTATCTGGCCCCGGAAGGCTACCTAAAGGGGGCGCGGGAGATCTGTGACCGTCACCAAGCGCTGCTGGTCATCGATGAGATCCAGACGGGATTCGGCCGGACCGGTCGGATGTTCGCCATCGAGCACGTCGGGATCACACCCGACATCCTCACCGTCGCCAAAGCGATGGGCGGCGGTGTCCCGATCGGCGCTGCGATCATGCGTGATGGGATCGAACTTGAACCCGGCCTGCATGGCAGCACCTTCGGTGGCAACCCGCTCGCCTGCCGCGCCGCGCTGGCCACGATCCAGTACATCGAGGAACATCATCTGGTCGAAAAGGCAGCGGAGCACGGTCGCTACTTCCTGGAGCAACTGAAACGATTCGAGCGTCTGGACCACGTGCGCGAGGCCCGGGGCCTTGGACTGATGCTCGGCCTGCAGCTTCGAGAAAAAGTCGGAAAGTATCTGACGGCGTTGCGGGAGCGCGGTGTCCTCGCCCTGATAGCGGGGAACACCGTCATCCGATTCCTGCCGCCCCTGATCATCACCAAGGACGAGATCGATCGGGTGGTCGAGACGCTATGGGAGGTTCTGGAGCGGTGAACCTGAAGCTGTTGGAAAAAATGCTCCAAATTTACAGCCCCACCGGAGAGGAGGGGCCACTGGCCAAGTTTCTGAGAAAGGAGCTCACCGGTCGGGGCTTCGACGCCCGGATCGACCGAGTCGGCAATGTGATCGGCTCTAAGGGGACCGGAGAGCGAGAGGTTCTGCTCGTTGGCCATATGGACACCGTCTCCGGCGAGATCCCGGTGAAGGTTCGGGCCGGGACCATCTACGGCCGGGGTTCGGTTGACGCCAAGGGGAGTTTGGCGGCATTCATCGAGGCTGCTTCAAGGGTGAAGCCTCCTCCAGAGCTGACCGTGCGGATCATCGGCTGCGTTGACGAAGAGGGGGAATCGAAAGGTGCACAACACCTGATCGACCGCTATCGTCCTGACTGGATCGTCATCGGCGAGCCGAGCGGCTGGGACGCGGTGACGCTCGGTTACAAAGGGTCGTTCTGGCTCCGCTACCGGCTGAAAAAACCGCTGGCACACCGGGGGTATGAGGGACGAACGGCGGCTGAGGAAGCGGTCCGATGCTATGAACAGCTGGTCGAGAGGTATCCGACTGAAACACCGCGCTTCGATGCTGTCAATGTAACGCTGATCTCGATCAACACCGCACCCGGTCCGTTCGAGGAGTCGGTTGAGATGTTTGTGGGGATTCGGACGCCGCCCGGATTCGAAATTGCCGAGTTGGAAGGGTGGATCGAGGAGAACCGAGAGGTGGCGCAGGTTGAGGCGAGCGAGGCGATCCCGGCGATCAAGGTGGGGAAGGACAATCGACTGGTCCGTTCGTTCTTAGGGGCGATCCGGGCCGAGGGTGGCCGGCCCCGATTCAAGGTGAAGACTGGCACCTCGGACATGAATCTGCTGGGGCATGCCTGGAACGTTCCGATCGTCGCCTACGGCCCCGGCGACTCCCGGCTCGATCACACCCCGGAAGAGCATTTAGAGCTTGAGGAGTGCGAGCGTGCAGTCGCCGTTCTGACGAGAGCGATGGACAAAATTTTCGATTCATTGGGCGCAGGAGGTCAATCCAAATGAAGATAAGCAACATAGATAAGTTTCCACTGATGTTACCCGCTAAAAAGCAAGGGTGGACTGAAGATGAGTTCGTATGGCCCTCTCAAACTCCTTCGGTCATTATCAGAATAAACACTGACAAAGGAATCTCCGGAGTCGGTGAAGCCACCAGTCAGGTATGGTATCTTGGGGAGACGCAAGAGCACATGCTCAAGCTCATTGAGTTGTTCGAGCAAAGGTTAATCGGTGAGGATCCAACGAATATGAGTAGAATACATGGAATTATGGACCGTACAGCTTCGGGAGGAGCCCCGACAAGTAGAGCGGCCTTCTCAGCAATCGATATGGCCGTTTTCGACATCATTGGTAAGGTACAACAAAGACCGGTTTACGAGGTTCTCGGAGGCGCTTACCGTACAAAATTAGAGTTGCTAACCAACCTTTATCACAAAAGTCCTCAATCCATGGCTGAGGCCTGTAAAAAGTATGTGGACAAGGGGTTTCGTGGACTTAAAGTCAAGGTAGGAGATATATTGTTAAATAAAGGTTGGAGCCCACGGAATTTCAACGAAGAAATCGACAAATTGCTCGCAGCTCTAGAGGTTGTACCTAATGAGATCTATGTGGATGCTGACGCAAATCAGGCTTGGAAAAGCCCTAAATTAACGGTCAACACTGTGCAAAAGAGACTGAATGGATTTACCAACCTTTCGATAGAACAACCACTCCAATACTTTAACCTTTCGGGTCATAGCTATGTGAGAAAATCGATTGATTGCCCCGTCATCCTCGACGAATCTGTGCTATCACCGGAAATCATGATCGAGATCGTGAAATCAGAGGCCGCAGACAGGATCGTCATGAAATTGAACCGGGTTGGTGGCTTCTGGCCTGCCCGCAAAATCATCGATATTGCAGAAGCTTCAGCCATTGGAATCAGCGTGGACACAAACCCGTTTACCAAGATAGGCGATACCGCCCTTTGTCATTTAGCGGCGACCATCAAGGACCCTTACCCTGTAGATGCAGAAGGGCACATCTCATTTATCGAAAGGTTTGACCCGGATCCGTTCCCAGGAGGCGTAGAAATCAAAGCTGGATATGCAATTTTACCGGATGCTCCGGGATTAGGGATAGAACTGGATGAAAAAGAGCTAAACGGATTCGCGGGAAGCATCGAATCTTAACCACTACTTATACTTATACTTAACTGATAGAGAACTCTAACCAAAATTAAAATTTGGGCAACCTTCAGAAATAATATAAGAAAGCCAACAATGTCGTGAAGGCAAGAGAATCGGGGATGAACCCGATGAAGGGAAAACCTAAATCCAAACCTCCTTCTAAGACCAAAGCCAAAGCTGGAGCGAGCAAGATCTCCACCCCATATGGAACAATCTCTAACGACAGATCGGATGTAAATGCTGTGACGGAAAGATTGATTCCCCCACCCATATAGAAAGCGGATCCATCCGTTGTTCTCAGGCGATAGTATCCGCTAATATTGCCATCCAAACTAAAAAAGCCACTACTCAAAAGATAGTCGAATCTTCCTCCAACACCCCACCTGTCGAACCACGCCCTTAAAACGATATTCTCGCCAAACGGGTCGACACCTAGACCAAACAACCTTTCATCTCCGGTTATCTCTTCTTGGGCATTGACGTGTTGTGTAAGGGCAAAGGACAGAGCGAATACGACCAAACTAACGATCAGTATAACTCCTCTTTTCATCGTCAATCCAGTCACCCCATTTAAGCATATATAATATTTAGCAGTTATTTGTCAATCGGGCAACTGACAGTTACAGGTGACGAAGGGCAACGACAGACTTTTGATTCGATGGGTAGGGCGGTGGAATCACCGGTTGACCAGCAAATCCAGTTCGCACCTATTCGCCACCTCATAAACCCCTACGGCATCTGACTCTAACGTTCTGCAAGCTACTACGATCACTGCTTCATCTTTGTCCGGCAGTTGAAACAAGTGGGTCTTGCAGCGGCAGTCACTCGTGCCGAAGCCTTTGATCACAGGTTCAACTCTTTTTGCCAACTCACCAGCCAGTTTGCACTCTAAGTCTTGATAGGTTTCTATCAAGAACGCCTTGTGCAACCTGCCTGGCACTAGCAGATAATCAATATGCCATCGCCGTATTCGGTTGCGACCATCGGCAACTGCTTGGTGACGTGCGATTCTTTTGAAGCCTGCAGGTCCCAGAGCTGAGCCCACGTAGAGATATGTCCCATTGAAGCGCTGTCGTCTCAGCTGCCCAACTTCTATCTCACCATGTGCTTCAACAACGAGCACATAGACCCCTTGCATCGTGTTACCCTTCCTGGGTGTTCGAAGCATAGTTTCTCCCGGACGTTTGCCGACAATCTCGTTTTCAAGGTGATTCTCTACCGCTCAGAGTGACTCCAGGAAGTTTGTCACCGCTCGAAGAAGCGGAGCCACCTCCCACGTACTCAACCCGAGATCGTGACCTGCATGCTCGATCAGAACATGCGAGGCATCGGGAAGCACCGACAACGCATGTTCCACCTCATGATCTGTCATGATCCCCCCGAGCGAAGGGTTCCCCTGTAACAGGAGCACCGGACAGGAAATCCGCTGAAGCACCGTATCTATATTGAAGTTCCTGAGAAATTTCTGGGTACGGCCCTCGGCGCGAAACTCGAGTACTTGAGGGTCAACTTGGCTCAAGGTCTTTGCCCAAGCCCGAAGACGAACGGCATCCACACCGGGGAGATCGCCATACCGTATCCACGTATCTTGCCCTGGCACCGATACCAGTACATCCGCCAGCGCAGAGGCCAGTTCTGCCACCGAACGTCCTGACCTGATAAGGTCTCGCAAGGCGGCCCAGTAACTGGTATCCGCCTCCACGAGGCGTTCGATGGAGATAGGAGCATCGGCGACGACAAGTGCCTGCACCTTGTTGGGGAGTTGCGCAGCTAACCAGAGAGCCGCCGTCCCGCCCGCTGAGTGACCGAAGAGGGCGGCTGGTTCAGTGACTTGGTGCTGCAGAAACGCCATGAAGTCCGCACTATAGTCTTGAGGGCGGTATTGCCCCGGAGCCCTGTCTGACTTGCCGTGTCCACGAAAGTCCAACGCATAGATATGCCATCTCATTGACAGGGCTGGGATGATTGGCAGGAGGCCCTGCCAGCGCGCGGTAAATCCGTGAAGCAAGATGAGCGGAGGCCCGGATGGTGGCCCTTCTGCATAATTGATCGCTACGACTCCTGTATTGAAAGACTGTTCCTTGAGCATCTCTGTCTCCTCCATCAGCATGTTGGCTCATACTTAAATATATGGAAACTTCTGTTCAGATAATCAAACCAATCCTGGTCATGATATCCTGCAAGGGCGGGACATTCAAGCCCGTCTTTTCGTAAGAGCACGGATGGTGCAAGATTTGAACCTACGACCTCCTACACGTCAAGCAGGCGCTCTCCCGCTGAGCTTGTGGTTTTGCGGATAGGAACTGGCTTCAAGGGTATTTTTAGCTCCCATAATTTCCAAAAAGGGGGATTTTTGACAGCCTACCGGGGGGATTACTATAATAAAAACAAGAGTTAAGCGTAAAGGAAGGTGATATCACTTTAAATTGAGCGACGATTGATAACTATGCCCCAGAACCAACGAGGGGAGAAAGGAAGAGGGGAAGATGATTTCCAAAAAACCGACTAAAACCCTTATCATCCTGCTATTGGTGGTCAGCAGTGTTGCAGCTAAGGCTCTCGTTGCAGCTTATATAGCTATCGCTTTACTACTTAGTGGAGCGGCACTGGCAGGTGTGTTTAATGAAGATGAAGAGGAGAGGGAGAGGGAGGAGGGGCACGCGACTGCCGCCACCTGATCGCAGCCAAATGTCAGCAACGTAGTTTGCAGCGGCTTGACTTATATCAAGGATAAATTCGGTGGATCTGCCTGGGGAACGGGATCGTCTCGCGTAGATGCCTCACGCCGCAGATCCAGGCGATCGTCCGCTCCACCCCGAGTCCGAAGCCGGCGTGGGGGACCGATCCGTAGCGCCGCAGGTCGAGGTACCACTCGTAGGGCGCGCGTGGCAGGTTGGACTTCTCCAGCCTCCGTTCGAGCCGCTCCAGATCATCGAGCCGCTGGCTCCCCCCGATGAGCTCTCCGTAGCCCTCTGGAGCGATCAGGTCGGCGGCCAGGACGAACCGCTCGTCATCAGGGCAGAGCGCCATGTAGAACGGCTTCAACTCCGTCGGGAACCGCTCGATGAAGACCGGCCGGTTAGAGAAGCAACGTCCGAGAATCTCCTCCTCAGGGGCGCCAAAGTCCTCGCCCCATTGGATCTCGGAACCCTCCCGCTGCAGGATCTCGATCGCCTCATCGTAGTCGATCCGGGCGAACGGTTCGCCGATCTCCGCCCGCAACCCTTCTACATCCCGGTCGAGGAGGTCCAACTCCACCCTTCGACGTTCCAGCGTATTCTCCACGATGTAGCGGACGAGTGCCTCCTGGAGCTTGAGGTTCTCCTCGTGATCACAGTAGGCGACCTCAGCCTCGGCCATCCAGAACTCGGTGAGGTGCTTGCGCGTCTTCGACTTCTCTGCCCGGAACACCGGGCCGATCCAGTAGACCCGACCGAGCGCCATGATCGTTGCCTCCAGGTAGAGCTGGCCGCTTTGCGTCAGGTAGGCCTTGTCGTCGAAGTAATCCGTCTCAAAGAGCGTTGTCGTCCCCTCGACCGAGGTCGGGGTGAGAATCGGGGCCTCGGTGGCGATGAACCCCTGTTCGTTGAAGAACGTCCGGATCGCCTCCATCACCGTGTGGCGGATCCTGAGAATGGCTGCTTGCTTGGGAGACCGGATCCACAGGTGGCGATGGTCCATCAGGAAGCCGGACCCGTGCTCCTTAAGGCCGATGGGATACTCTGCCTCGACGAGCTGGGCGATCTCAACATCGGTCAGCTGGAGTTCATACCCCGTCGGTGCCCGCCGGTCCTCCCGGACGATCCCTCTAACCCGGATCGAGGATTCCTGAGTGAGCCGCTCGGCCGCCGCAAAAGCCGCTTCAGGGACCTCATCCTTGACAACCACACCCTGGACGAGCCCGGTCCCGTCGCGGATCTGCAGGAATTGGATCCCACCGCTGGAGCGCTTGTTGTACAGCCAACCGTGGATCTCAACCTCCTCGCCAACCCACTCTGACAGCATCTCAATGTAGATCGGTTTCGCCCGTCCCAAATCGGATGACCTCCCTTACTGAAATACTAATGCTGAATTATAGGCTACAGATTCCAGGGCCGGGTTTCAACTGTTCCATCTCCACGGCAGCCATGTTATGATATAAGGTGTCATGCGATCCAGTTTTGAGAAATCTGAGTCGTTAGAACTCGGGCTCGCGATCTCTGAGCTCAACATCGAGACGATCACGGAGCTCGTTCCGCCTGCTGAACCGGAGCTGGATCGTCCGATCTGCTATCGCTTGAAGCATGTGTTGTTCATCGATCCCTACGGGATGATGATGCTCATCCTGTTCATCCAGCATCTGAACGCGATCGGAGTGCCGGTCGAGGTCGAACTCCCTGAGAGCCGGGATGTGTTGAGCTGGCTGGAGCGGATGGACTTCTTCCGGGAGGTGGCGGGGGCGTGTCGCTTCGACCAGGATGTGGGTTATCTCCAGCACCGCACCCGCAACCCGGCAGCGACACTGAAGGAGGTGACTCGAATCCAGAACGAGCATGAGATCATCTCGATCGTCACCCGGCTGGCTCAGATCCTCACTACCCGGTATCCGTTCAAGGAGGGGGTGGTCAACCGACTGTCCAGGATCATGCTCGAGACGTTCCAGAACATCCCCCAGCACGCCAACCCGTTCGATGAGCCGATCGATCCACGCGGGATCGCGGCCATCCAGGATTATCAAGGATACCTGTATCTGGCGATCGGGGACATCGGGGCCGGGATCGCGACCAGCCTGAGCCTGAACCCCCTCTATCAAGGCAAACAACTCTCCGACCTTCATGCGCTCCACGCGGTGGTCGAGGAGGGCGTCTCACGGTTCGGTGCCCAGGATCCTGGACGCGGAGGGGAGCTGAAGCGGATCGCCGCGTTGATTGGTCGCTACGGTGGGGTGATGACGGTCCGATCTGGGGAAGGCCTGCTGGCGGTGAGCGGTGGTTACACCGAGGTGCTGCTCGTCGATGACTTCCCAGGCACCCAGATCGGAATCCGAATCCCTAAGCGGGTTCTCATCCATGACCATATCGATTCGACTTGAAAATTTCCTGAATTTGTGGTTTAATTGAAATCGATGAAGACAGCAGCAACCCAAGTCGCGATGAGGACCTTTGGCGAGATCGTTGGGACACGGGAACAAGGCTCCAAGGTCCGACCTGAGATCCTGCACCAGCTCCGTGAGATTCCCGAAGGTGAGACCCTGATCCTGGATTTTGACGGCGTCCAGGTATTCAGCGGTTCGTTCGCAGACGAAGTCGTCGCGCTCCCCTATCAGCGGCTGGTGAACGGGGAGTACGGCGACCGCTACATCGTGATTCGGTCCAAGGAACGAGAGGTTCTCGAGGATCTGGAGGCGAAACTCGAAAAGCGCGAGCTGGCGATTCTGGTGATCCGAAACGGAGAATGGGAGGTGATCGGCCCGTTGGCCGAGCATCTAAACGAGACGTTGCGCGTGATCGTCAGCCGAGGAGAGATCTCCACACCTGAGCTGGCAGAAGTGCTCGACATCAGCCTCACAAATTGTAACAACCGGGTGGTGGTCCTGGAGCGGCTCAGGCTGATCGAGCGCAAACGGATGAACAACCCACAGGGCGGCATCTACTATGTTAACCGATCGTTCATTTAATGAGATGTTTATTTGGGGCTTGACTTCATTGCCTTCATTGAGTATAATTAGATCAGACATAGGCAACCCCTGCCTATCCCCCACCACCTTCTGACGAAGGGCAGCCCCAGATGGGGCTGCCTTTTCTATCTTGTGAATGATGACTTGACGAGGAAGATCTATTATATTATTATCATTAATAATCGGTACTATTAGCACAAAACCTAGCCCCACAAAGAAAGGAGCAATCGAAAATGCCCTATCCGTTTAAACTACCCGAACTCGGCTATGCCCACGATGCTTTGGAACCTCACATCGATGCTCGCACGATGGAGATCCATCATGGCAAGCACCACGCGGCCTACGTCAGCAACCTGAACGCCGCCTTGGAGAAGCATTCCGACCTGTATCAGCGCGAGGTGGAGGACCTGTTGCGCGACTTGGGTGCCCTGCCCGCCGAGATCCAGACCGCGGTGCGCAACAACGGCGGAGGTCACCTGAACCACACCCTGTTCTGGCAGTTCATGGCCCCTGGCGGCAGCGACACGCAGGTAGGCAGCCTGGCTCAGGCTCTGAACGAGGCGTTCGGCTCGTTCGAGGCGTTCAAGGAGCAGTTCAGCCAAGCCGGCATCACCCGGTTCGGCTCGGGCTGGGCCTGGCTTGTGCTGGACTCCTCTGGCAAGCTTCAGGTTCTGTCCACCGCCAACCAAGACAGCCCGGTGATGGACGGCCTGACCCCGATCCTGGGCCTGGACGTTTGGGAACATGCTTACTATCTCAAATACCAGAACCGCCGACCTGACTACATCCAGGCGTTTTGGAACGTGGTGAACTGGGACACGGTCAACCGCCAGTACGAGGAGGCGTCGAGTTAAGCAAACTAATATAATGGCTGGATCATCTGAGTCTGAACGGTTTGTCCGTGCTGGCACTCTGGATGAACTCCAACAGAAGGGCTATATCCGTCACCAGCGGCAAGGGCTACGACATCGCCGTCTTCTACCACGACGGCCGAGTGTACGCTGTGGACAATCGCTGTCCGCACATGGGTTTTCCGCTTAGCCAAGGCGGCCATATCACTGCTGGAGGGTGGGGTGAACCCGGCCGAACCGCTGCGCATCAGCCTGGAGTTCGGAACGAGGTACCGGTCCGGCTGGGGTCCAGGTCTGACGATACTCACCTGTTTTATGAATATGATGTCAGACCTGGAGCCTGAGGAACGCCCCCGCGCGCGCTATCACGGTCTCAGCGCCGTCGGACAAGACACCGCCGGCATGCAGCCCAACTTCATCGTCCGACCCCTTCCCGGTGACCAGATCGACATCCCGACCCTCAAGCGCTGGTTTCGACAGTTCGTAGAGGTCCGCGACGCCGACGGTACGCGCTCAGCGGCAGACCTACCGGATCGCATGGTGCCTGCATCGCGGGGAGTCGGTGTATGAGTAGAGGTGGACAGGGACAGGGAAAAGGGGCAAGAGCAATCTCCCTCCGTTCTACATTAGAGCGCCACGCAAGTCCAAACAGGCACCTTTAGGCTGCTTGCCGAACGGGGCTCCATCTGTTAGACTTAGAATCAGACCCCGATAGCAAGGATTGGGAAGAGGAAAAGGGACAGAAAAGGGACAGGAACATGCGATCGTCGATCATCTATCGCAACGGCCTGGTGGAGTTGATCGACCAGACGAGATTACCCAATGAGTACAAGATATTGGAACTGAGGGACCATCGGGATGCGGCCGACGCGATTCGTAGGATGGTCATCCGGGGGGCACCGGCCATCGGGGTGACTGCCGCCTACGGGGTCGCTCTCGGTCTGGCGACGGTCGAGCGTGATGCGGATGTGGACGAACGGTTCGAAGAGATTATCGAGACGCTCAAAAACACGCGTCCGACGGCGATCAACCTCAACTGGGCCCTGGAGCGGATGGCCCGGGTGTTCGAACGCGAGCGGGGCACCAATCTGAAGGATTTGAAGACGGCCCTGTTGGAGGAAGCCCATCGCATCCGCCAGGAGGATGTTCTCACCAACAAGGCTCTGGGGATGAATGGGTCTCAAGTGATCGATTACGGTGACACGGTCCTGACCCATTGCAACACCGGCACGCTGGCGACGACCGCCTACGGGACGGCTCTGGGGGTCATTCGGGCGGCTCATAAGCTGGGCAAGCAGATCAAGGTGCTGGTCGACGAGACCCGACCGTTCTTGCAGGGGACGCGGCTGACCGCCTGGGAGCTCCAGCAGGAGGGCATCCCCTACTGGATCATCACCGACAGCATGGCGAGCCAATTCATGAAGGCCGGCGAGGTGGATGTGGTGATCACCGGAGCCGACCGGATCGCTGCGAACGGTGACACGGCCAACAAGATCGGGACCTACGGGCTGGCGGTGGCGGCTCACTATCACGATATCCCCTTTTACATCGCTGCACCCACCTCGACCATTGACCCGTCCGTAGCCGACGGAACCGAGATCCCGATCGAGGAGCGCGACCCCGGTGAGATCACCCGATTCCAGGGAATTCAAATCGCCCCGCAGGGGGCGCTGGCCAAAAACCCAGCCTTTGATGTAACCCCCGCTCCGCTCATCACCGGGATCATCACCGAAAAGGGCATCCTGGAACCGCCCTTCGAGGAGAGCATTGCCCGAGTAAAAGGGAAGAGATTCGATCACAGTCAGATAAAGGAGAGGTAACCCACCCATGCACATCATCGTCACAAGATCTTCCATGAGATGGAGCCGGTTGATCGCCGTGGTGCTGGCGATTATCGCCCTGTGGTTCGCCCCTGCTGTCCCACAGACGCAGCCTCAGACTCCCCAAACGCAGCCTCAGACTCCACAGACGCAGCCTCAGACGCAACTTGAACCCTCGTCCCTCCCGCAGGAGCCGATCACCTATCGACTCGGTCTGTTAGAAGCCCCATCCACGGTCAACCCCTGGGCGGCCTTCGGGGATGCATCGGCGTTTCGGCCGAACGAGTATGTGTTCAGCCCTCTATGGCTCAGCCTGTACAAGTACGGCCCACAACGGTTCGACTGGATTCCCAGCCTGGCCGCTGATTTTCCCACCTCGCTGATCCGTGAGGGGAACCTGTGGGCCTCCGAAGTCCGACTGAAGCAGGAGGTGCTGTGGAGCGATGGGACCGAACTGACGGCTGAGGATGTCAAGTTCACCTACGATGTGACTCAGGTGTTTCAGCTCTCCGAGGGCAGGTCGATCTGGTCGAACTGGGTCAATCTCAACCTCCTCGATCATGTCGAGATCGTCGATCACGACACGGTGAAGTTCTACTTACGCGCCAGAACGCTGTTCTATCAGTTCTCGATCCTGATGGCGCCGATCATGCAGCAGGCTTATTGGGAGCCGATTGTCATCAAGGCGTTTCAGTCTGAGGATCCAGTCGGGGCGCTGCTCTCGTTCGAATCGCTCGATGTGCCGACGACCGGGGGCTTCGTCTTCAGCCGTTGGCAACAGGGTGCGTTAGGGGAATTCGTGGAACACCAGGCCAACCCGAACTACTCGTTCCAGGGGGAGACGGTCACGCTCTATGAGGACGGAGCGGTCGAGATCGTTGTCCCTAAGCTGAACTACAAATGGGTCGGTTACGGGCCGGCAGAGGGGTTGGCGACCCTGGAGGTGACCGAGGGGCCCTACGTCGATCGGGTCGTCTACCGGTTCTACGGAAACGAAGTGAACGCCGTCTCGGCACTCGAGAGCGGAGAGGTCGACATGCTGCTCACTCCCCTGGCACTCGACCGGAAGTTTCGGGATCAGCTGGCTGGAGCGCCGCTGATTGCATCGATCCAGAATCGAGCCAACGAATTTCGCTACCTCTCCTTCAACATCCGTCGCGAACCGTTCGACATCCTCGAGTTCCGCCAAGCGGTCGCCACGTTGATCGATCGGGAGTTCGTCGCCGAACAGATATTGCAAGGGGCCGTCTTCCCGCTAGCCACGGTCATCCCGTCAGGAAATCCGCTGTGGCACAACTCCGATGTCCAGGTCTTGGGCCAGGGGCTGAGCCAAGCCGAACGGGTCGCCGAGGCGGTCGACCTGCTCAAATCGGCCGGGTTCAAATGGATCAAAACGCCCCGGGTGAAGCGGCAGGAGGACACCATCGAGATCGAACCCGGAAGAGGGATTATCCTGCCCAACGGCCGTCTGGCCCCCGAGGTGGAGTTGCTCGCCCCGACCCCGGAGTTCGACCCGCTCAGAGCGACGTTCGCCCTGTGGATCGAGCGCTGGTTGACCGACCTGGGCATCCCGATCAAACTCAAGCTGATTGATTTCGACCAGATCGTCGACCAGGTGTTCCAACAGCAGGACTTCGACATGCAGATCCTGGGATGGCGGTTCAACCTGATCTTTCCGGATTATATCCGGGACCTGTTCCACTCCACCCAGATGGACCCGGGCTTTTACAACCACACCGGCTACTCGAGCCCGGAGTTCGATGAGCTCGCCGATCGGTTCATCCTGGAAACCGACATCCGTCGTGGTCAGGAGATCGCCCGCCAGATCCAGGCGCTGGTCGCCGAGGAGCTGCCGTACATCGTCCTGTTCGACCTGCCGTTCATCGAATTCTACCGGGACGACCGGATCGAGTTCCCGTACACCGAGGTGCTCAACGGCATCCAACGCCTCAACGGAGCGCCGACGCTGGTGCAGGTGAAATAAAGTTAAATGGGGATTTGGCATAATAGAACGCGGAGGTGATGGATATGGACTATAGCTTTAGGAGAAAGGCAGTCACAGGGGTAGTCCTGGCCGTTTTGCTGATCGGGCTGACCTTCGGTGGCTATGCCCAGGAGCAGGAGCAGATCTATCAGGTAGGGATCTATGAGGACCCGACGACAACGAACATTTGGAACATGCTCGGTGAGGGCGCGACCGTCTGGAACTTCGCGATCATGGTGATCCATTACCCCAGTTTGTTCAGCCTGTCCGACCAGCGGTTCGACTTTATCCCCAGCTTGGCAGCTGACTTTCCGACCGACTTCACCCGGGAGGGGGATCTGTTCACCTCGGAGGTCACGCTCAAGCCGGGGATCACCTGGAGCGACGGGACGGAGCTGACGACTGACGATGTCAAGTTCACCTACGACACGATCCAGACGTTCGGGCCGAACGAACTCGGCGGCAACTGGGCCAGCTACATCCAACCGCCGGAGCTCCTCGACCGCATCGAGGTCGTCGATCAGCACACGGTGAAGTTCTTCCTCACCGAGGCGCCGGGGTTGGCCCAGTGGCAGTTTGGCATGCTGGGCACCCCGATCCTCCAGAAGGCGTATTGGGAATCGAAGGTGGATCAAGCGCTCGCGGCTGAGGATCCGGTGCAGACGCTGATCGCCCTCGAGGCCAGCGATGAGCCGAGGCTGGGCGGATTCCTGTTCAACAAGTGGGAGCGAGGGGCGTTCGTGGAGAACTTGCCGAACCCCGACTACTTCTTCGCGGGCTCGATCGATACCCTGTATGAGAACGGCACCTACACATCTGAGAAACCCGGTGTCTATAAGTTCACCGCCTACGGTACGCCGCGTGGCCCGGTGCAGCTCGAGGTGGAGGCCGGCCCGTTCGTCGACAGCACGATCTACAGCATATATTCTAACCAGGCGGCGGCGGTGCTGGCGCTCCAGCGCGGCGATATCGACTTCATCATCAACCCGCTCGGCCTGCAGCGTGGCTTCCTCAGCCAGCTTCAGGGCGCGGCCGGGGTAACCATCGTCGAAAACCCGGCCAACGGGTTCCGGTACCTGTCGTTCAACGTCCGGCGTGAGCCGTTCAACATCGTCCAGTTCCGCCAGGCGATCGCCACGTTGATCGACCGAGAGTTCGTCAGCGAAAGCGTGCTACAGAACGTCGCTCTGCCGTTGGGGACGGTTGTCCCACCCGGCAATGTCTTCTGGTTCAACCCCGATGTAAACGTCTGGGGCCAGGGGATGAGTCGCGCCGAGCGAGTCGCCCAGGCGGTTGACCTGCTCAAGTCGGCCGGGTTCAGCTGGATTCGGGAGCCGAAGGTCGATCTGGAGAACGACACGTTCGAGCCGGGCAACGGCCTGTTCCTGCCCAACGGTGAACTGATGAACGATGTCGAGATGTTGGCGCCGGGGCCGGGGTATGACCCGATGCGCTCGACGTTCGCCCTGTGGATCGAACGCTGGATCCGCGATGTCGGCATTCCAGTCCGAGCCAATCTCAAAGACTTCAACTACATCGTCACCAAGGTGTTCAACGAGCAGGACTTCGATATGCAGATCCTCGGTTGGGGCCTTTCTATCTATCCGGACTATTTGCATACGTTCTGGCACTCCAGCCAGGCGGAGCTGGGCGGCTTTAACATGGGCGGTTACGCGAACCCGGACTTTGACGCGCTCGCCGATGAGTTCCTCCGGGAGACCGATATCAACCGGGCCCGGGAGCAGGCGTTCCAACTGCAGCAGTTCCTGGCCGACGATGTCCCTTATATTGTGCTGTTCACCTCGCCGCTGCCGGAGGCGTTCCGGGCTGACCGGGTGACGTTCCCGTACACCGATGTGCTGGACGGCATCCAGGGTCTCTATGGTATGACCACAGTGGTTCGGATCAAGTAGGAGTGTGTGACGGATCGGCTGGGGGTCGGGCTGGAACGTCCGGCCCCCGGTCTTAATTTCATCTATCCGTGGAAGAATCTGAGAAATGAGGTTTAAGGGAAGGGGGGTCTGAGCGATGAAGCGGTATGTGGCGCGTCGGATGGTTCAGATCATCGCCACCCTGCTCATCTACTTGACGCTCCTGTTCTTTATCCTCCAGGCGCTGCCCGGTGACATCACCAGCCTCTATGTGTTGAACCCTGAGGTCCCTCCGGAGGCGCGGGAGGCGCTCCGCCAGCGGCTGGGCTTGGATCGTCCCCTTTACCTGCAATATCTGTCTCACGTCAAGAACTTCTTCACCGGCAACTTTGGGGTGTCGTTCAGCCACTATCCGCGACCGGTCATCGATGTCATCCTGGAAAGATTGCCAAGAACCGTCTTCCTGTTCCTGACGGCGACACTCATCTCGTTTTATCT
Organism: Bipolaricaulia bacterium; assembly: GCA_046758705.1. Taxonomy (GTDB): domain Bacteria; phylum Bipolaricaulota; class Bipolaricaulia; order JBHIAT01; family JBHIAT01; genus JBHIAT01. Next base: position 12,919 of record JBHIAT010000002.1, on the reverse strand, counting down.
CGGCTTCGTCCTGGGAAAGGTGATCGCCTGGCGGCGGGGGGAGCGGATCGACTATGCGGCCACCATCGGGGGCGTCTCCTTCTACACCGTGTTCACCCCGCTGTTGGCGCTGATTCTCATCTGGATGTTCGCGTTTAAGCTCGGCTGGTTCCCGATTAACAAGTTCATCGACCCGCTGATATGGCGGAATGCGTCAGTTAACTCGAACACCGTGTTCAGCTACATGATCCTGAGTGCCGGCGTGTTCGCGATCGTTATGATCGCCGTTCGTCTGCTGACGCGACGGACCGGGCGCCTGGCAACCCGTAGGCTGATCTACCTCGTCGCTCTCGTCGTTGGGGTCGGCGTGCTCCTGTTTTCCTGGAACCGGTCGGGGGTCGGCCACCTGGCTTTTGATATCCTGCGTCACCTCGTCCTGCCGGTGGTCACGATAACGTTGGTCGCGTTCGGCGGGACGATGCTTTTGATGCGAGACAGCATGCTCGAGACCATCCGCGAGGACTACGTGATGGCTGCTCGGGCGAAAGGGCTCCCTGAGCGGGTGGTGCGGGACAAGCACGCGGCCCGGACGGCGCTGCTGCCGGTGGTGACCAGCTTCGTGCTCAGCATCGGGTTCGTCGTCGACGGCGGGATCATCACCGAGACGGTCTTCTCGTGGCCGGGAATCGGGCTGACGTTGCTGCAGTCGGTCACCAGCAACGATATCCCGTTGGCGCTCGGGGCATTCGTGTTCACCGGGGTGTTCGCGCTCATCGCCCACCTGGTGGCCGATGTCATGTACGCCTATCTGGATCCCAGGATCAGCTATGATCGGCCGAAGGAGGGCTAAGCGAACATGAAGACGTTAAGCAAGAAGGAGCGGGTCCGCACCCAGGCTGAAGCGGCAGAGGCCCTTCAGCAGTCGCTGTGGCGCATCCGACTGCGACTGTGGAAAAAAACCTTCTTAAAGAACTGGCGTATCTTCAAGGAGAGCCGCATCGGGGTGATCGGGTTGGTGATCATCGTGTTCTTCGGTCTGTTCGGAACCGCCTATCCGCTGCTGATGGGGACGGTCTGGGATCCGCTCATCTACGACCCGGTCACCGGCTACTCGTTCGGTGAGGTTCTCCAGCCGGCACCGCCTTCCACCCGACACCTGTTGGGGACCGATCCCCTCGGCCGGGATGTGTTCAGTCAGGTGATGTACAGCACCGGCCGAGAGTTCCTGCTCGGCATCTTGGCGGCGGTGATCACCGTGTCGATCGGGACGATCATCGGCAGCGTCGCCGCCTACTACGGCGGCTTCGTCGACACGTTCTTCATGCGGCTCGCCGACGTGGTGATCCTGTTCCCGTTCATCGCGTTCCTGATTATCTTGAGCGCCCTGATGGATCTTACACTGGTCAAGTTTGCGCTCGTCCTTGGGCTGATCAGCGGCTTCGGCGGGATCACCATCATCCTGAAATCCCAGGCGCTCAGCATCAAGGTCAAGCCGTACATCGAGGCCGCCAGAGTCGCCGGGGGAAGTCCGTTCCACATCATCTTCACCCACATCATCCCCAACATCCTGCCCTTGTCGTTCCTGTATATGATGTTCACCGTCACCGGGGCGATCTTCTCCGAGGCAATACTGAGCTTCTTCGGGTTGTTGAATATCCGGATGAGTTGGGGGATCATCATCCATACCACCGAAGCGACGGGATACCTGGTGAACCTGGGATCGTTCTGGTGGTTGTGGTTGCCGCCGGGACTGGCGATCACGATGCTGTGTGCGGCGTTTTACCTGGTCGGTCGGGGACTGGATGAAGTCGTCAATCCGAGATTGAGAAAGCGATAGGGGGTCGGATCGATTGGCGCTGCTCTCCGTCGAGAACCTCACCATGCATTACACCACCCGGGAAGGGGAGGTCAACGCCGTCGACAATGTTTCGTTTAAACTGGAGCAGGGCGAGGCGCTGGGGCTGGTGGGGGAGTCCGGCTGCGGAAAAACCTCGGTCGCGCTCTCGATTCTGAAGCTGCTCCCGGAGAACGCTCGCATCTTGGGGGGGCACATCCACTTCGACGGGACCGACCTGGTCCCGGTTTCCGGGGAACAGATGCGGAAGATCCGATGGAGCGGGATCTCGATGATCTTCCAGGCGGCGATGAACTCGCTCAACCCGGTCTACAAGGTCGGCGATCAGATCATCGAGGCAATCCAAACTCACAATCCACAGGTCACCCGAGACCATGCCCGGGACTGGGTCGCGGAACTGTTCGACTTAGTGGGGCTCGCCCCCGAGCGGATGGATCACTACCCCCACGAGTACAGCGGCGGGATGAAGCAACGGGCGATCATTGCCATGGCCCTGGCTTGCAATCCCCAGCTCATCATCGCCGATGAGCCGACGACCGCCCTCGACGTGATCATCCAGGACAAGATCCTGGAGGAACTGCGACAGATCCAGAAGCGGCTTAACATGAGCATGATCTACATCTCCCACGACATCGCGGTCATCGCCGAGGTATGTGACTGGATCGGGGTGATGTATGCCGGAAAGCTCGTCGAATTCGGAGACACCGTCTCGATCTTCGAGAATTCGGTCCATCCGTACACCCAGGCGTTGATCTCCGCGTTTCCGAGCGTCCGAGGCGAGAAGCACGAGCTGAAGACGATCCCCGGCGAACCGCCCGACCTGATCGCTCCACCTGCGGGATGTCGGTTCCACCCCCGCTGCTCTTACGCGACAGAGATCTGTAAGCAGCAGGTTCCCGCATTCGAACCGCAGCAAGATGACCAGCAGGCAGCCTGTTGGCATCCCCTTCACTTACCTCACGCCCAGGTTAAGGAGAGGTGAACGATCCGTGGAACGCACCGAGCCAACAGAAGCGACCACAGCCGTCAACGATAGTGATGGGACCCTGGTTCGGGTCGAAGGGCTGAAGAAGCAGTTCCCGATCTCGGCGGGCCTGTTCCGACGGTCCCAGCATTTCGTTCATGCGGTCGATGACGTGAGTTTCCAGATCGCCAAGGGTGAGATCTTCGGTCTGGTCGGTGAGTCCGGCTGTGGGAAGACGACGACCGGAAAACTGCTGGTGAAGCTGATGGAACCGACCGCTGGGGAGATTCATCTGAAGGATATCAACCTGACGACACTGGATGGAAATCGATTGAAGCAGTTTCGACGTGAGGTGCAGATGATCTTCCAGGACCCTTACGAATCGATGGACCCGCGTCAGACGATCTTCGATATCGTCTCCGAGCCTCTGTCCGTCCACAACATCGGCCGGATCGACGAGCGGGAAGACCGCGTTGCCGAATTCCTCCGACTCGTCGGGCTGACCCCGCCGGGAACTTTTCTGTTTCGCTACCCCCATGAGCTGAGCGGCGGCCAGCGCCAGCGCGTCGCCATCGCCCGCGCGCTGATCCTCGAACCGTCGTTCATCGTCGCCGACGAACCGACCTCGATGCTTGATGTGTCGGTCCAGACTGGCGTGATGCAGCTGATGCTCGACCTGCGCAACGAGTTCGACATTGGATATCTGTACATCACCCACGATCTGGCCGTCGCCCGTTATCTCTGCGACCGGATCGCAGTCATGTATCTGGGAAAGATCGTGGAGATGGGGGAGACGGAGGAGGTGATCCAGAACCCACTCCATCCCTACACCCGAGCGCTCATCTCGGCCGTCCCGGTGCCGGACCCGAAGTTCAATCGGGAGCGGCTTGAGATCAAGGGCGGTGTGACGCAACCGATTGACCCCCATCCGCGTTGCCGATTCTACGACCGCTGTCCGATCTCGGTCGACTACTGCCGGGTGAGTGACCACCCCCCGCTCGAAGAGAAGCGTGACGTTCACTACGTCGCCTGCTACGAGGTACGCTGAACTGATCCGAAGTTAACTACCCCACCGATACTCCTTCATCGCCCGCTCGATCCGCCGGCGCTCTTCTTCACGCTTTAGCTTCTCCCGTTTGTCGTAGCGCTTCAAGCCTTTCGCCACCCCGAGCTCGACCTTGGCGTGACCATCCTTGAAGTAGATCTTGATCGGGACGAGCGTATAACCCTTCTCCTGGGTCTTGCCAATGAGCCGGTTGATCTCACGACGGTGGAGGAGCAGCTTCCTCGGGCGCTCAGGATCGTGATTGAAGCGGTTGCCTTGCGGGTGGGGTGCGATGTGGACATTGTATAGGAAGACCTCGCCGTTCTTCACGGCCGCGAACCCGTCCTTCAAGCTGACCCGGCCGGCCCGCAGGCTCTTTACCTCGGTCCCCCGCAGCACCATGCCTGCCTCGTAGGTCTCCTCGATCTCGTAATCACGGAACGCCCGCTTGTTCCGGACGATAACCCTGCCCATAGCTGATTTACTCGCTCCCTTATCCTCGATCCTCAGGTCAGCCGCCTGTCATGACGGCAGATCGCCAACCACCTCGAAGGTGTCGAGGATACGCTGCAATGCGTCGAGGTCCGGCTCAGTCACAGTCTGGATCTCGACCCAGATGAGGAACGCTCGATCATCTGGCACAGCGACGATATCGACCAACTGGCTGCCGATCCCACCACAGTTGGTGTAGAGATTGTAGAGCCCGGTGTACAATGGATCTTCGTAGTCGAAGCGCCCTTCGTACGTGCAGTCTTCGCTAAAATCAGGAAGGGTATCGAGGAAACCGGCCTCGTCGTAGCTCTGGATCAGCACCCTGGATGCACCGAAGAAGACTCCGGGCGTTGCGTACGTGTCATAGAAGTCTCCGAGGTTGCTTGAGGCGGAGATGGCCGCGCCGATCACTTCGTCTTCTTTCGTCCAGGGGCTCCCGTTGACATCGTCCCACTCTTGGGGAATGTCCATCACGAGCGCGCCGGAATCGTTGGTGACAGAGTGGTAGTTGTAAACGAGTTCAAGCTCGGGTCCGGGTTCCCGTGGCGAGCCCACCGACTCTAGCTGGCGACCGTTGATTTGTCCGGCGAGCACTTCCTGGGTGTCAAACCGAACCACCTCGATGGTGAGCGTATCTCCCGGGCTGTGGCTGCGCAGGATATCGCAGTAGTCGGCCATTGTGTCATCGGTGGCGAGGCTCACCCCCTGGAGCTGGGTGATGAGGTCGCCGCCCTTAACACCGGAGGCGTCGGCAGGCGAGCCCGGTTTGACCGACGAGACCCAGATGCCTGAGTAGCCGTCAACGCTCATGGCGGTGCCGTTCACACCAATTGAGGTCATATCCTGACCGGCGCGTAACTGGTCGATGATCTTGAGTGCTTCGTCGCGGGCAATGGCAAAAGACTGGCGGGCGATGTCCAAGCCGGCATAGTTGATGCCGACCACCTTGCCATCCTGGGTCACGAGCGGGCCACCGGAGTTGCCCGGGTTGATGGTTGCATCGTGCTCGATGACCGCATCGACTGAGGCCCAGCTCGTCTCACCGCCGGCACGCTCCTTTGAGACAATGCCGCGGGTGAGCGTGAACTCCGGATCACCAAGCGGGAAGCCAGCGGCATATACGTCGAGGCCCGTGTATATCCGATCGTCATACCATCCGAGGTACGAATACCCATCCCCTTCAATGTCAATGACAGCCAGGTCGGAGCACTCTGAAACGCCCAGGATCCTGGCATTGCGGGGCTCACTCTCCCCGCCGACCCATACCCTGAGAAAGGCCGCGCCGGTGACGACGTGGTTGTTGGTCACGGCGATACCCGATTCGTCAATGATGAAGCCTGACCCCCGGCCCGCCACGTTCTGTTGTAGGCCGACATCGGGGTCTATGAAACTGCCTTGGGCCTCGATCTGGATGGTGGCGCGCTTGACATCGTCGAGCGCGCCGACTTCCAGCCGGGTGGGGGGGGGCGTAGGTCCGGGACAGCCAGCAAGGGTCAGAGCGACGACAGCAAGGGCCAGAACCTGTACAAACCTTGAACGTTGGATGTGCATACTTTCCTCCTTGACATCTCATACACCTTCTTATACACCCAACCGATCCCGTCGCGCAAATCCTTTAATCGCCCGGCTTCTCATCCAAATAGATGCGCTTTCCTCCCTGCCCGAGCGCGGTGAGCACCTGAGCGAGGCTGATGCCTGCTGTTTCGCCGAGATCATCGGCGCCGATCTCGTCTCCGATGATCTCGACCCGATCGCCGGTTCGTACCCCGTCGACCTCGGAGACGTCGACCATCGTCAGATCCATGCAGACCGCTCCGACGATCGGGATCCGCCTGCCCCGCACCCCGAGCTCGCCGCGGTTCGAGAGCCGGCGGTCCAGGCCGTTCGCATAGCCGATCGGGAGAACGGCGATCCTTGTTGGAGATTCGGTTTGGTAAAGACGTTCGTAGCTGATGTAACTTCCTGCGGGCAACTCCCGGACCGCCATCACCTCGGTCTCGACGCGCATCACCCGCTTGATCTCCCGGGCCCACGGTCGGTCGACCTCGGGATAGCCGTAGAGCAACGTTCCCGGCCGCACCAGATTGAGATATCCGCTGGTCACCTCATCCTGATATTGGAGTACCGCCGCCGAGTTGGCGATGTGACGAAGCGGGGGGAGCCGCCCGGCCCGGTCCAGCTCCGCCAGGACACGGACGAACGCCTCAAGCTGTATCCGAGTGTAGGCAATATCGTCAGGTGCTTGCGAGTCGGAGACGCTGAGGTGGCTGAAGATCCCCTCGACTTCCAACTGTCTGAATCGGCGCAGCCGCTCGAAGAATGGCATCACCTCCTCGGGGAACAGACCGATCCGGCCCATTCCGGTGTCGACCTTCACATGAATCGGCACCCTTTTCCCCTGCCGTTTCGCCTCCCGGTCGAGGGCATCAGCGAACTCGATGTTCGTCACGGTGGTCCGGGCTCCCAGCCGCACCAACGGTTCGATATGCTTCGGTTTCGAGATCGTTAGAATCAGGATCGGAAGGCGAACACCGGCGTCACGAAGTGCCTTGGCCTCGGCGATCTCGGTAACACCGAGGAAGTCGACTCCGGCCTGCGTCGCTGCATCGGCGACCGCGACAGCTCCGTGACTGTAGGCATCGGATTTCACTGCGAACAGCAGCTTGATCCGATCCCCGATCACTCGCCTGAGCAGCGCGATGTTGTCGATCAGCCGGGTGAGGTCCACGATCACGCGGATCAGTCCGAGATCGTCCATCTCCATCAGCGATCTTGAGCCTGAGAGCGCTCGGTCTCGTAGAGTTCCATCAACTTGTCCTGAATCATCACGTTATCGATAATTTCGATCGCCTCATCGAACGGGAACCAACGGACCGCCTCGATCTCATCGGGCGCGGGTCGGAACTGCTCGCTTTCCAAACCGACCTCATAGAAGAGCATACACCACAGATAGTAGTTCCAATGACCGATGCCACTCTTCAAACCGAGCAACCTTTCCACCCGACCCCGGACGCCGACCTCCTCCTCGAGCTCTCTGAGCACCCCCGCCTCGGGCGGCTCTCCGTAGGTGAGGAATCCACCGGGCAATGTCCATCGGCCGCGGTTCACCCCCCGTTTAGGTTTGACAAGCAGAATCTGATCTCCCTGGCGGACGATCGCCTCCACCACAATCCGGGGCAGCGAGGCGTTGATCGCCCCGTGGACGATCGGATCGACCCGATCAAGCAGCGGGATCCGGTCCTTGTTCAGCCAATCGTAGGGATGGTCTTCAAGGATCGGTTTGCAGTAAAGCACCGGCTCCCCGTCGACCTTCATCTCCCTCAGGATCACGATTTCAAAGTCCATCTCCTGCTCGGACTCAGGGAAGCGGAGCCTCCTCCCGTCATCAACCAGGAAGACCTGCCCGTCGCTCTCCACGTAGTAATGAGGCATCTTTTCCCTCACCCTTTGCTTCAATCTACCATAACGACTGTACGAGCGTCAATCTAGCGTCTGCCTTTCCTGACTCGGAACAGTTGCCCTCGGTTCACAACCTCTCTATACTGTTACATGCCTCATGGATGGGTGATGCTGTTGCCTGGGGAACAAATCGTTGAGGTCGCCCTGCCTATCCCCGTTGAACACACCTTCGACTACCGCATCCCCGCCGAGTTCCAGGGGAAGGCGAAGGTGGGCCAGCGGGTCCGGGTGCCACTCCGAGACGGTGAGATAGAGGGAGTTGTCGTCAAATTGAAGCGGGCAAGCCGACTCCCCGGAGATCAACTGCGTGAGATCATCGAGCTTATCGACCCCGAGCCGCTCCTCAGCGACGGGCTCTTTAAGCTGGCAGAGCGGATCTCCGATTATTATTTGACATCCCTGGGCCTGGTCCTCAACCGGATCCTGCCTGTGGAGGCGAATCTCTCGCACAGCAGGCGCACCTCCGCGGATGTCGATGTTGAGGCAGCTGGGACGTCAGCCTCAGCGATCGCCGATCTGCCTTCCGAACATCAGGAGGTCCTCAGAACCCTGTCACACGCCATCGACCAAGGCTCCGGAAAATATCTGCTCTATGGGGTCAACGGGAGCGGCAAGGCGCAGCTCTACACCGAGGTGATCGCCGCAGTTCTCAATGTCGGCAGACAGGCGATCGTGCTCGTCCCGGAGATTGCGCTCATTCTCCCCCTGATCGACCGACTGAACCGTCGATTCCCGGGGGAGGTGATTGCCTATCACGGCGAGCTGGGCGCACGAGAACGCCGAGCCGCTTGGTCGCGGATCAGAGACGGCTCAGCCCGGGTGGTGGTCGGAACGCGCTCCGGCATCTTTGTGCCGTTCGAGCGCCTGGGGCTGATCTTGGTGATCGAAGAGCACGAGCACAGTTATAAGTCCCCGATGTCCCCCCGCTATCACCTGCGAAACGTCGCTGAGTGGCGGGCTGCGATCGAGGGAGCTACGCTGGTACTGGGGACGGCCACCCCCTCACTCGAGAGCTACTGGCGAGCGGAGTGCGATGAGTTAAAGTTGCTGAAGCTCACCGGACGCCCGATGAGGACCCCTCCTGAGATCCGGATCGTGAACCCCAAAGACGCCCTGCTCAGCGCCCTGCTCAAGGAGAAGATCAAACAACGGCTGGAGCGAGGTGAGCAGACGATCTTGATCCTCAATCGACGCGGATTCTCTTCCTGTGTGCTTCAGGAGGAGGGGGAGGTCGTCCGGTGCGATCGCTGTCGGATCCCTCTCAGGTACCATTACGCCGAACAGTTGCTCCGTTGCCACTACTGCGGCTTTACCACTCAACCTAGGGCCGGGTTGCGGTTCTTACAGGCAGGGACGGAGCAGGTGCTGGCGGAGCTGAACCGCTACTTCCCTGGCGCAACGGTCGCCCGTATGGATCCGGACGCTATCAAAGGGGCGGCTCATAAGGCGTACCGTCGGATTCTAGAAGATTTTAAGGCAGGACGGACGGAGATTCTTATCGGCACCCAGATCATCGCCAAGGGGCTGGAACTGCCTAACGTGACGCTGGTCGGGGTGGTCTCGGCCGACACGATGCTCAGCCTGCCTGATTTCAGGGCCGGGGAGCGGACATTTCAGTTGCTCGTCCAGGCGGCCGGCCGGACCGGTTGGGGGGAGGGCAACGGGGAGGTGATCATTCAGACCCATCACCCAGACTATTACGCCATCCGGTACGCGAAAGACGAGGACTACGAAGGCTTTTACCGCGAGGAGCTAGGATTTCGGCGAGCGTTTCGCTATCCGCCCTTCTCTCATCTCGTCAAGCTCACCGTTGTGGGAAAGAATGAGCCGGAGGCGCAAACGCGCACCGAGGCGCTACAACGGCTCCTGGATCAGGGTCGAGATGATATCCCTGATACAGAGGAGGTTGAGATCCTGGGACCCTCCAGAGGGTTGTTCTATCGGTTGCGCGGTCGGTACCGTTGGAGGGTTCTTCTCAAAGGGCCTGATCCCCATTCCCTGAAGAAGTTGGTGAGGAGAGCGGTGAGGAATGATCCTCACTCTGGGGCAGGAATTGAAGTTGATATCGATCCTGATCAGTTGTCCTGATCACCTGGGTGATGATCGGCATTGCCTCATCGGTCTTCAGTCGGCTGTACAACGAGCCAAAGCCGAGCCCGAGCCCGAGCAGCAACACTCCACCGGCCAACTGAGCCAGTATCTTTGCATCTCCGGTCAGCCCATAGCGCACCTCTCCGAACCAGCCGCCGAAGTACAGTCCGAGGATGAACAGCATCCCTGGGATCATGTATAGGACGAACGAACCCTTGACCAACATCCGATCGTCCTTAAGATGGAGCATGCAGGCCTCCCCGACCTTAGCTCCAGCCTGGTTCACCGCTTCGATCCGCAGTGTGTCGTCCCGCTGGAAAAATCCGAAGGTCCCCGAGCGGGAGCTCGCCAGACCGCAGGACTGTCCGTCCTTGGCGCCGCAGACGCTACAGGTGCCGGTGCCGCCTCGGATGATCTGGACGAGAGCCTTCCCGTCGGCTCTCTCGTCGATGACGACACCCTCACTGCCACGAGGCACAGATCTCACCTCCAAATTACTACCAGTTATTATTATAACAGAAAATCCAGATCCATCAACTCCGGATTTAAGGTTGTCGTCGCCCGTGGCTGGGGTTATTTGGGCTTTACAGCTTTACACCATGGAGGGTCTATTTTGGGCTCATAGCCGGTTGGATAGATGATATCTGTGGGTGAAAGGTACGACATTAAGGAAATTCCTGGTATAGATTGGACAAATCCTCCAATCCAACCAGTCGCCCATCGCCGTTGTTCACCCTGCTGACTAGATCTTTATTGACATGAAAGACCTTATCGATGCAAGAGTTCTCAATAAGCCGTTTTAACCTGGCAGGCATGAATTCGTTAGTAACCGCGAAGAATTTTAACTCCGACCTATGATCTTTATAGAACGTACATTCATCTACAAAATCGTGAAGACGATCGTGGCGGATGCTCCATTTGGTTGAGACAATGGCATACTCCGAATCATCTTTGAGAGCGACGATATCGATCGATCGCCTCGGGGGATTCACAACATCCTTAAAGATTTGGTCCCCTACAGGAGCCTCGTCTAGGAACGTATAGTCCGTTGTCAGAGTCCTCAACAGATAGATCACAGCACATGTAAAGCCTATTCCTAAAGGATTGTGTCGTTGAAACCCCTTCAGTGGGCTTGCTCAAGGCGATCACGTATTCCGCATGGATGCGAGCTTCGATGCCGGCGTCCCCCTTAGCTTGGCTCCAGGGCATAAGCCGTTTGTCTCGGTCAATTTCTCGCTCTTTGATGCCCGTGCACTGGAGCCCAGTAGCTTCTCCGATTTCAGCAAGTCCCAGTTGGGTGGGGACGGTAATGCCACGAGTGGTCGAAGGTCCAACGACGATGATCGCCGCCTTCCCAGGACGTAGAACCCTGTACATCTCCTTGATAACAGCCTCCATACTCCGAAAGTAATTGGTGAGAATGCCTGCCTTTCGAGGATCTTTCTCCTTCACCTCTCTGATCACTTTGTGGATCGTGGGTGAGGAAAAGCTTGCTTCTTCGTCGGGTACTTCAGCGCCGATGGTTTCACGTCGCAAAGTTTGTAGTTCCTCAATCGCATGATCTAGCCAGAACAACGAGAATTTGTGTGCCCGGACATAGTCAATAGCATTGGCATAAGGTGGAGATGTTACAATGAGATCCACTGTGTTCTCCTTCATGGGCAACGCTCTGGCATCAGCCTGAAACGCGAAGGCCCGCCCAGGAGCCTGTTCAATTGCCGCAAAATCAGCGAGCACTTTGGTCAGCTTCTCCTGGAAAGCTACGAGTGCCTTTTGAGGTCGCTTTTCGGGGTCCTTATGGGGGCGTGAGTGAGCTAGATCCCTGGCTAGAGAAACCCCGCCGCTCTTGGTGATGATAATCGAGGAGAACAGAGCCGTTAGGAGATTGCGGATTAACAGGGAAGGGTATTTTTCGATCTCTTGAAGCAACGCCACAAGCTCTTGCCGGGTCTTCTCTAAAAACCAATAGTGGAAAAACTCTATGACCTTCTTCGAATAGCAGTTGCGAAGCTCTGCCTCAGCATCGAAAGTCGAAGAGTTCAGAGTTTCTTGAACACCCTTTAAGACAGCGGTTCCCGCTTGCTGGACAGCCTTGGGATCAAGTCGGGTGATCTTAACCCAGTTAAGCAGGATTGCTAAGGGATCCAGATCGAAGCCTATGCCAACCCTGCCCCTTAGTAACGTCTCAACCAACGTGGTCCCAGATCCCACCATAGGATCTAGGACGACTTCGCCTGGTCGAGTCAGGCCCTCGATAAACAGCCGAGGAAGCTGGGGGGGGAACTTAGCTGCAAATGCGTGGATGTTATGGGTGGTGTAAGTGGTGGTTTGCCCCTTAAACCCCAGATCCTGTTGGAGCAAATGCTGAAGGACTGACTCTCCCTTCTCAGGGACTTTGCTTAGATGCAACCCTCCTGTGTCCTGCTCTATCTGAGGAAATAGGCTTAATTGGGACTCTCTTGGAGCTTTCATCTTGGGGTCAGAGAGCCTGTCGATGCTAGAAGAGGAATAGGCCGCAATAAGGGAGTTAGCTTGATCCTCATTTAGGCCTTGAGCCATCAAAACTTCTCTTAAGTTCTCAACCGCCAGATCCTTGGTTTGAAACGCTGAAGAGGAGATCTCTTCCTTCAAGTGCAAAACCCCCTTGCCTGTGAACTACTCCTACCAAACCTTGCTTATGTGGCCGTTTGGAAGGAGCTTCCAGGCGAGCTCGGGCTCAATTGCGACACAAGCTGGTATTTCCCATTCCCAACCCCAGCCGCGGCCGTGTCCCCTTCGCCCTCATCGCCCCCTGGATCAGGGCCGGATTCACGCGGCCCGCTCCCTAAAACCATATAGCTCCAGAGACGCCTCACGATGTTCACTGCCGCTGTAAAGTCCGCATGAGCCTCTTTCTTGCAGGATTGACACACGGTGAAGACGGCTTTTCGAGGACTCCTCTTCAACGCCTTTTCCCCACAGTGCCGGCAAACTTGAGAGGTCCCATAAGCGGGAACTTTACGCCATGCCATCCCTTCCAGATGGGCTTTGTATT
>JBHIAT010000001.1:0-69441 GCA_046758705.1 Bipolaricaulia bacterium | reverse complement strand
ATCAGACTCTGGAGAGGGCATTACACAAGGCGGACGAGCGGATGTACCGGGAGAAATTCGGTCGGGGCGCCTGATGTCATAACGACCCCGGTGCATCATTCGGCTCCGACTCGATGGAGTGGCGTTTGATCTTGAGTGTTGTCGTCTTCTCGAACGGTTGGTCGACGATGATCAGATCCTGATCGGTTTTGATCCGTTTATAGGCCGCCAGGTTCCAGTTTCTCTTCTTGATCTCCTCCCAAATCAACTGTTTGACCTTCTCGGAGTCACTTGATGGGTCGAGGCGCTCCCAATTAGGGTAGACGAGCGCCTGGACGGTCTCCTTACCGCCACGCATCCTCTGTCTGACCAGGATCTCCTCAATATAGGGGATCTGTTCGAGTTCGCTCTCCACCTCCTCAGGATAGACGTTCTTGCCGGTTTCCAGGACGATCAGATTCTTCTCGCGACCCTTGATGTAGAGGTAGCCCTGTTCGTCCAGATACCCTAAATCACCGGTGTGGAGCCATCCCTGTTCATCGAGCACCACTTGAGTGGCCTGGGGATTCTTGTAATAACCTTGCATCACGTTCGGCCCCCGGACGGCGATCACCCCGATCCCCTGCTCGTCCGGGTTGACGATCTTGATCTCGACGCCAGGGATCGACCGTCCTACGGACCCCGATTTTTCACTAAATGCCTCGTTGAAGCAGACGACCGGGGAGGTCTCCGTGAGGCCATACCCTTCGATAATGCCGATGCCGAACCTCTTGAGTCCGTCGGCGACCATTGGGTCAAGCGGGGCCCCTCCTGAGACGAGGAACCGGAACCGATCCCCAACGAGCTTCTTCTTGACCTGCTGGCCGACCAGTCGTGAGGAGAGCTTGTACTTGTAGAGATTTCTCGCCAGCCAGCTCGAGTTCACCTGCCGCATCACCAAGTCGAACATCGTGTGGTAGAGCTTGGGGACCCCGATTAGGATGGTGGCACCCGTCTGGTGCATGATCGCTGGCAGCTCCTTGTATTGGTCGGTGTAAGTGGTGGTGGCTCCCATTCTGATGGGGATCAGCAGGGTGACGGTCAGGCCGAATATGTGGTTCCAGGGGGCGATAGAGACGAGGGTATCATCGGGGGCGACGTGCATCACCTGAATCACGCTCTCTATGTTGGAGCTCAGATTCGCATGGGTGAGCATCGCACCCTTGGCGTTGCCCGTCGTCCCTGAGGTATAGATGAGGGCGGCCAGGTCGTCCGGGCTCACCTCCTCATCGACGCTGATCCGCCGCTCCCCGATCAGATCGTGGAGGTAGGGGAAATCGAAGCCCTCCCACGCGTCCATGGCGACGACGTACTCCAGCATTTCGAGCGAGTCGATCAGACTCTCCAGCATCGTCAGATGCTCACCGTCGACGATCGCCACCTTCGTCTCGGAGTTGTGGAGGATGCGCTTCACCTCCGGTTCTTGAAGGTTGGGATCGATGGGGACGACGCCCCCCCCCAGTTTGAGCGTCGCGAAGAACGAGACTGCCCATTCGACCCTCGGCTTGGCGAGTACGGCTACCTTAGTATCCCGACCTATCTCCATCTCATCGAGCGCATAGACCAGGCCGTCGACTAGGTCACCCAGCTCTTGATAGGTAACGGATTGCTGTTCGAGGCCATCGTACTGGAGTTCTATGATCGCCGGTCGTTCTCTGTGGTGGTTGACCGCTTCCTCAAACAACCAATTTAACGTCGGGTATGCCATCTTTGTGTGGAGACCTCTTTATTTCCTTTTATACCATGATGCCCAATCGTTGTCAAACCCGGTTCCGGTGTAGATCGGCTCTCCAGCGATCATCGTGTGATGGGCGGTAAAGCGATCGTCGCAGGTCACGATGTCGGCGACCGTTGTGGTGGCTTATGAGCATCGGGCGTTTTTCAACCGGATCGTTCCGGCCTCGATACTTTCGACGATCGCCAAGCTCTCCATCGGGATTCCTCGTGCCTCAAGCCGTTCCCGCGCCCCAAGGAACGCCTTCTCGATCACCACTCCGACCCCGACCAGCCTGGCTTTGGCCTCGGTGACGATCTCAGCGAGTGCCAGGGCTGTCTCTCCCGAAGCCATGAAATCGTCGACGATCAAGACGGCATCCCCGGGCGTCAGGTGCTCTCGAGCCACAATCAGCTCGGTCTCTCCTCCCTTGGTTGGTGACGGGACCACCCGTGTATAGGCATCTTGGCTCACCGTGATCGGTCGATGTTTTCGGGCGTATATCGCCGGAATGCTGAGCGCCATCCCGCAGGCGACCGCCGGGGCTATTCCTGAGGCTTCTGCCGTCAGGATTTTGGTCGGCCTCTGCTCTCGGAACCGATGGGCAAACCTCTCCCCGATCTCTCGCATCAAGTCGGTATCGATCTGATGGGTCAAGAACGCGTCGACCTTGATGATATCCCCGGGCAGGACCTGGGCTTCCTTCTCGATCCTCCGTTCGAGTTCTCCCATGGTCGTCACTTTGTTGTCGTTGTCACTCCTCGCTTGATACTCGATCGTTGAGCAGGTGGCCGAGTGTCCCGGCGGCGATGATCTGGGTGAACGGATCGGGATGTTCGAGCGCTCGGCTGAGCGAATCAAGTGTTTGAGAGCCGTCGATCCGACTCAACATCTGGGCCGCCTTCTCCTTCAACTTCACCGGTTCGTCCCCGTTCAAGATCCTTCCGAGGTGGGAGACGGCGGCCGCCCCCCCGATCCGGCCCAGGGCTTCGATCGCCCCCAACCGGATCGAGAGCGATGGATCGTCGAGCAACTTTTCGATCTCAGGCAGAGCGATCTCATCCCCCGACTGCTCAAGGAGTCTGATGGCCCCGAGTCGTACGACCGGACTTCCATCCTGGAGGAGTCCGATGATATAGGGGACCATCGCCTGCCGGCCCATGAGCGCTCCCAGGGCCTCGGTCGCCCGCAACCGATAGGCGCCATTCTCATGGTTGAGCGCGGTTTTCAGGATCGAAACGCCTGTTTCGATCTCGAGCCCCGCCAACGTAACGGCCGCCTCGAAGCGCACGGCCTCGTCCTCATCGCTGACGGCGATCTCCAGATGAAATCTCGACCGGTGGGAGCGGAGTATGCCGAGGGCCCAGGCAGCGTTCGCTCGGACGGTCTCTTCTCCAGTGAGCAGGGCGTGCTCGAGTTCGGTGATGGCGGATCCGCGTGTGATTGTCTCTAAGATCCGGGCGACCCAAAACATGAGCCCCCGACTCTCCGTCCTCAGGACGTCATGGAGCTGGGAGACGGCCTGCCCATCCAGGAGGACGTCCCCGTCGGCGATCATTCGATAGAGGGCGCGCGCCGCTTCGGTCTGAATCGCTTGTAGCTCCTCGTCATCGGTGATGAACTGAATCAGCTGAGCCGCCGACGGGCGGACGGTCAATTCTCTTAACGCCCGGATCGCGTTCCACCGGACGAAGCCGTCCTCCGAGCTGAAGAACATTTCGAATCGCAGATTCTCCAGGGTCGGATCGACCTTAGCCAAGGCGACAGTCGCGATCAACCGGACCAGCTCCCGCTCGCGCTCGTCGCGGGCGATCTCCCGCAGTTTGGGAGCGGCCGAGATCACCCTGAGCTCACCCAAGATCGCGGCCGCCGCCCCTCGGACCCTGAAGTCGCGGTCGTCAAGGGCCGTTATCAGAGTTGAGATAGCGGTGCGTGCCCCAAGTCCCCCCAGCGCTTCGATGGCAGCCAGCTGCACCGAGGCATGCTCATCGAGCAGTGCACGTTCAAGCTGGGACACCACAGACGGATCGTCGATCCGTCCCAGTGCCTGGACTGCCCTGACTCGGGTCACCGGAGAGGGATCGTCGAGGCGGTGGCCGAGCAGCTCCAGGCTCCTCTGGTAGAGCTGGGAGACCGCTTCATCTGTAGCGTGCTCTCCGGCGCTCAGGGGCAGGGGAGTTTTCCACAGGCACAGGCACAGGATCGCCAGGCTCCCGATCAACAAGGATCTCAAGCCTGCGACCATCGCTTATCACTCACCTTAGCTCCGGCCACCGATGCCGACAAGGTTCAACAATCGCAACGTCGTCACGGCAATCTCACGATAGAAATCCCAGATTTCAAAGAACAAACCCTGTTGAGCACGGGCATAAGCGTTGAGGATTCGGCTTGTATAAGCCTGAGTTGCCGGTGAGACTTCCCCCGCTAGCACACTGCTTACCCCGGTGTTGTAAGCCGTCACGACCTTCGCCAAGTCGCCGTCGAGCAGGTCTGAGAGCCAGCTGAGGTACAGCATGGCTGCCTCCAAGTTCGTCACCGGATCGTAGGCAACCAAACCGCGGACGTCGACCCCCCAACGGGCGTAGATCTCCTGCGAGGCGATCAGGCTAATCTGAAGCAGGCCCTTCTCGTAGACCGGTCCCTCTACAGCGGTGCGAAAGCTCGACTCATAAGTTACGATCGCACCCACGAATCGAGGATCGAAGTCATAGGCGGGGGCCAGCGCTTCGATCAGCTCAGTGACCTCCTCGATCCTGTGAACATGATCGAGGAGCAGGGTCAGTTTCAACCACTGGATCTCCAATGAGTTGGGATAGCTCTTCAGATAGCGATCGGCGGCGCGCAGGACGACAAAGTATTCATCCCGGGCCACCAGCACCCCGATATCACTCCCCAGCCTCAGCCTCGTGCTAAAATATGACCGACCGAATCCGGGAACTGTCGTAGTCGATAGGATCAAAAGGGCTATCACAACGACCCTTACCCTGATTCGTGCCAACCCTCTCCCCCTCTGTCTCTGTTCTCAGCTATAATGGCCCGATCTTGTCGTGGTATGCCTCAAGCGAAAGCTCAATCACCTGGTCGAAGAACTCCCTGGGGGTTATCCCGGCCTCAGCAGCCTGATGGAAGACCATCGTCGACGGAGTCACTCCGGGGAGGGTGTTCGGTTCCAGGATGATCAACTCTCCATCACGCCAGAACGCATCGATCCGGGCGTAAACCGACAGGTTGAGTGCCTGGTATGCCCGGACGAACAGCGCTCGCATCCGTTCGATCTCCGTCGCGGAGGCCCGGGGCGGGGTGATCATCGGGGCGTTGCCAGGGAGGAATTTTTCCTCGACCGTCAGAAAGTCACCGTGCTTCGGGGTCTCAGTTGGGATCAACGCCTCCGGTCTGTCGTTGCCCAGCACCGTGCAGGTAACCTCCATCGCATCGATGAACTCCTCGATCAGGATCAGGTTGTCCCACTCGAACGCTGCCGTCATCGCCTGGTTCAGTGTCTCTTGGGTCCCCACCTTGGCGAGTGCCAGGCTGCACCCCTCGCGCGACGGTTTCACGATGCACGGGAAGCCGATCTCTGATGCGATCCGCCGTTCGAGCGCCTCGCGGTCCTTCTGCCACGCGTCGATCATGATCCCAAGATGCTGGGGCACTCGAAGCCCGGCCCCTACCAGCAACTTCCGTTGGAAGTGCTTGTCCATACCGATCGCCGACCCCAGGATCCCGGAACCGTTGTACGGAACGTTGAGAATTTCGAGCAGGCCCTGCAAGCAACCATCCTCCCCATACTTCCCGTGGAGCCCCAAGAACGCAAAGTCGATGCGATCGGGCAGCGCCTCATACGGGATGCGAACTGCCTCGCTTTCGACGAGCGCCTCGGTGATATCGGCGGTGGTGTTCATCCATAGGAGTACTTCGTCGATCTCCCAAAACCGACGTTCCAAGTCGACGAAGATTGGAACCCGTTCGCAGCTCCGTTCGTCCAGGTTGTTGTAGATATGGCGTCCGGATTCGAGCGAGATCTCGCACTCCGAAGAAGGGCCGCCGAACAGAATCCCGATGCGAAGCCGCTTCTGGGTCACAGCGCTCCTTTCTTCCCCCGATGAGCTTCGGCCGCCAGCTCGATGATCTGGGTGATCAGATCTCGTGGAGACAGGCCCTTGCTTCCGTCTCCTCCTTTAGTCGGGACCTTATGGCGGGCCGCCTGATGGAAGACGTAAGAGGAGGGAACCATGATCGTACCGGTGTGCGGCTCGCTGATGTAGATCGTTTCGCCGACGACGAATCCGTCGACTCGCCCATAGCCCTTGCAGCCAATGAGCTGGTAAACCCGAACGGCCATCTCCTGGATCTTGTGGAGCACCGGTTCTGGGACGCGGGCCGGGGTGTGGTACTGGGCCCGCCCCGGCATATATTTGCTTTCGTAGGTGTGGAGTTCCCCCGCGAAGCTGACCTCGGTGGGGAGCATCGCCTCCGGTGCGTCGTTGCCGAGGACGACGCACATGAACTCGATCCCTTCCAGGTATTCCTCGACCAAGATCTCGCGGTCCCAGCTGAACGCACCCTCGATTGCTCGTGTCAGCGTCTCCCGATCTCCGGCGGTGGAAACCCCGATGCTCGAGCCTTCACGCGTCGGCTTCACCACGACTGGGTACCTGAGTGCCTCTTTCACCTGTGTTAGCCAGCGTTCCGGGTCGGTTGTCCAGGCCGAACGCTCGATCACGACGTCCTCGGCGACCGGGATGCCTTCGCTGCGGAGCAGGGCTTTGTGGATCCGTTTGTCCATGCCCACCGTCGAGGCGAGCACCCCCGATCCGGTGTATGGCAGGTCGAGCAGTTCCAAGACTCCCTGGAACGCGCCATCCTCCCCGTATTTGCCCAACAGGGCGTTGAAGACGAGATCGACTCGTTTCGGCAACTCTTCTAGTGGAATGGGCTCCGCATCCGTCTGAAGGCGGGCGACGACGTCGGCGGTCGTGTTCTGGATCACCAGCTTGTCTGGAACCTCCCAGACCCGGCTGTCGGGGGCCATAAACAGCGCAATCCCGTCGTACCGCTGTGGATCGAGCAAAGAGTAGACGTAGCGTCCGGTCGCTAGGGAGATCTCGCGTTCGGCCGACATCCCACCGAAGATGACCCCGACACGCAGTTTGCTCATCCCCACCTGTCTCCAATCAATTGCAATCGGCTGACAGACACAGATATAGTGTAGGAAACATTGTCCAATTGCACCATTGTATCAGATGATGCGGGATGAGGCAAGCAGAGTGATCGGCCGCATGTCGTCCCCGGTAAGCTTCAACGGCGGAGATTACGATGACCAACCCCCAGCCCCCTGATGATATCGCAGAGAGAATCCGCCGGATTGAGAACGGCTTGACTCCAGCGACCGGGCTCTGGGGTCAGGTTGTTGAAAGTTTGAAACTCACCGACCGCATGGATTACAGCTATAAGGTTCCGGGCGTCAGCATGGCAGTCATCCATAACTATCGGATCGAGTGGGCCCGTGGCTATGGTGTCCTGGAGGCTGGAAGGCCGGATCTCATCACCTTAGAAACCCTGTTCCAGGCGGCGTCGATCAGCAAGCCCGTCGTCGCCATGGCGGCATTGCGGTTGGTAGAGGAGGGTAAGCTCGACCTCGATGAAGATGTCAACAAGTTCCTTGTCTCTTGGAAGGTTCCAGGCAACGCGTCCTGGCAATCGAGGGTGACACTTCGGCATCTGCTTAGCCATACGGCCGGCTTGACCGTTCATGGATTCTCCGGGTACCCCCGGGCTCACGAGCTACCCACCCTGTTTCAGATTTTGGACGGCAAGGAACCCGCGAATTCGCCGGCCGTTGAAGTCAGCGCGATCCCTGGCGCTCAGTTTCGCTACTCTGGAGGCGGTTACTGTGTCATTCAGCAGCTTCTCATAGACGTCACCGGGAAGCCGTTTCCCGAAATCATGCAAGAATTGGTCCTGGATCCGTTGGGAATGGAGCATAGCACCTACGAGCAACCGCTTCCTGAATCTCGATCGGGCTCTGCCGCCACCGGACATCGATGGGACGGCGAACCGGTCGACGGTCAGTGGCATGTTTATCCAGAAATGGCGGCAGCGGGTCTCTGGACCACTCCCTCCGATCTTGCCCGGTTTACCATCGAACTACAGCGGTCCAAGGTGGGTCAGTCGAACAACGTCCTTTCCGGGGACATGGTGAACCAGATGCTGACTCCTCAGTTCGAGGATTCCATCGGACTTGGTGTCTTCCAGTTCAAGGATTCCATCGGACTCGGCCTCTTCTTGGAAAGCAAGGGAGAGTCCTCGTATTTCGAGCACAGCGGTGCCAATGCCGGCTTCTGTTGCAAGTTGGTCACTTTCATCGATTGCGGCCTGGGAGCCATCGTGATGACGAGCTCGGACAACGGATCTCCACTGATTGAGGAAATCCTACAAGCGATCGCCAGAGAGTACCGCTGGCCGGGCTATATATCCGACATTTCATGATCGTTGCACAGAAGGAGGAGAAAAGTTTTAGCATGAAAAAGATCGGTTTCAAATTGGCCATGGGACAAATGCTCGTTGAAGGAGGAGCAGTCAGTCAAAACCTGAAACGAGCCACAAACATGATCAAGAACGCGATTGAACAGGATTGTAACATGGTTGTTCTTCCGGAATGCCTCGATGTAGGATGGACCTATCCAGGAGCACGCGAATTGGCACAACCTATTCCAGGCAAGTATAGTGATGAATTATGCCACGCCGCACACGAAGCGCGTATCTATGTCGTTGCAGGACTTACGGAGAGAGCTGGAGATCGAATTTATAATGCGGCTGTACTGATCTCTCCAGATGGCGAAATCCTGTTGAAACATCGGAAAATCAACATCCTGACGATTGCCCAGGATATATACTCAATCGGAGATTCCTTATCGGTTGCCCAAACCCCTCTTGGGACGATCGGTATCAATATTTGTGCTGATAATTTTCCTGATTCTTTGTCCTTGGGGCATTCGTTAGTGCGCATGGGTGCGCAAATTTTGCCTTCACCTTCAGCATGGGCGGTGGATGCTGATCATGATAATAACAAGGATCCTTATGGTGATATGTGGAAAAAATCGTATGCAACCCTTGCGAAACGCTACGATATCACTGTGGTAGGAGTCAGCAACGTCGGTTGGATCAATGCCGGCGTATGGAAAGGGCGCAAGTGCATCGGTTGCTCTCTGGCTATTGGGCCTGAAGGAGATATTCTTGCAGAGGGTCCCTATGGCGAAACGGCTGAGAGCTTAATCGTTGTGCCGGTTGAAATTGTTCAGCGTGACATCATGGGCACTGCTATCGCCGCAATGCTGAAAGACAAGGGATATGAGGGTCAGAAGCGGATGATCAGCTATTTGACCCACCTGGAGTGCAGTCAGTGCGGCAAGAGATTTGATCCCAACCGATTGAACACCGTATGTGATGACTGTGGCAAGCCGCTCTTGTCCCGCTACGACCTGAAGGCGCTGTCGGAAACGTGGCATCATGAGGATCTTTTGGGGCGAGAGCCCACCATGTGGCGCTACCGCGAGTTGCTCCCGGTTCAAGACGAGCAGAAGATCGTGAGCTTGGGTGAGACCATGACGCCCCTCGTCCACGCCCGCAGGTTAGGAGCACAATTGGGTTTAGAGCAGCTGTGGGGCAAAGATGAAACGCGTCTGCCTACGGGTACGTTCAAGGCACGAGGGTTGGCAATGGGGGTGTCGAGGGCCGTCGAGCTCGGTGTCACGTGCGTGGCCATGCCCTCTGCGGGGAACGCCGCCGAAGCGTTAAGCGTCTATGCGGCACGCGCCGGGCTGGAGTGCTATGTGTTCATGCCCAAAGACGCACTGCTGGCTAACCAGCGCGTGTGTCAGGCCGCGGGAGCGCACTTGTATCTGGTGGACGGCCTCATCAGCGACGCTGGGAGGATCGTGCGCGAGGGCAGCGACACGTGCGGTTGGTTCGATCTATCCACCTTCCGCGAGCCCTACCGTGTTGAGGGCAAGAAGACGATGGGCTTAGAACTGGCAGAGCAACTGGGTTGGACCTTGCCCGATGTGATCGTCTACCCCACCGGTGGGGGTACGGGACTGGTGGGGATGTGGAAGGCTTTCGCTGAGCTGGAGGCGCTGGGTTGGATCGACGCAAAGCGTCCGCGCATGGTCAGCGTGCAAGCGGCTGGATGTGCGCCCGTGGTCAGGGCGTTTGAGTCCGGTGCCGACGAAGCCGAGTTCTGGGAAGGTGCTTCCACCATTGCAGGGGGGCTGCGCGTGCCCTATCCGCTGGCAGATCGGTTGATTCTCAAGGCGGTGCGTGACAGTGACGGTACGGTAGTGGCGGTCACGGATGAGGCGATTTTGGAGGCGATGACGTGGCTCAGCCAAACCGAAGGGCTGTTGGCTTCCCCGGAGGGAGCGGCTACGGTGGCCGCCGTGAATCAGTTGGTTCGGTCGGATCAGATCCAGCCTTATGAGCGCGTGGTGCTGTTCAATTGTGGCACCATGCTTAAGCACCTGGACCTGTTGGAAGGCCCCACGCCGCCTGTCTTAGACCCCAAGGGGAAAATAGATTACCGTGCCCTCATTCAGGGTTAGGCACTTATAAATAGTTGTCGGGAAGGTCGTTTTCAAACAACACCACGTCGCCCGGCGTTAAAATCTCCTTCAGTTGTTCAGTCGCTTCATCCAGATCGTGCACGACGATGGTGCGCTCCGTCGGGAAATCGGCGGCCTGAAGTCCCTCCCAGATCGGGAACGTCCGCTCCGGCCCCACCAGGATCACATAGTCGCAGACCCGGGCGGCTTCGGCCCCCAGCCTCCGGTTCTCCTCCGCTTCGAGCGGGCCGAGTTCGATCAGGCCGGGGGTCACCAGCACCTTCCGGCCAGCCGGAAATTGGCTAAGCAGCTCCAGCGCTATTCGGGCACCGACAGGATTCGCGTTGTAGGCATCGTCAATGACCGTGACTCCGCCGGCTCCGGCGATCGGTTGCAGCCGATGGGGGATCGGTTGGAGCGTTTCGACCGTCCGGCCGACCTCCGCCAACCCCACTCCGTACGCCACCGCCACCGCCGTTGCAGCCAGGATATTGGAAACATTCGCTTGACCAAGCAGCGGGGTGTGGAACCGGGCCGTCTCCCCGGTCTCCCGACTCTCTACGGTGAACGTTGTCCCGGTCCCGTCGAATTCGATCTCCCGGGCGCTCAGGGTCAGATGATTCGGGTCATCGGACGGCTCGATCCCGTAGCGAACCACACGGAGCCTTCCCTTGATCTCGGTTCGATCGGCGGATTTGGCGCATCGGGGGTCGTCGGCGTTGAAGACGGCGAGTCCGCCTTCGGGCAGGGATGCGATCAACTCGTACTTCGTTTCGGTGATGGTCTCCAGGTCCTTGAACCGTTCCAGATGCTGCGAACCGATCGCCGTCAGGATCCCAATCTCCGGGCCGACGAGGTCACAGAGCGCCGCGACCTCCCCGCGCCCGTAGGCTCCCATCTCCACGATGAAGATCTCATGCTCCGGGCTCAGATACTCACGGATGGCTCTGCAGATCCCCATCGGGGTGTTGTAACTCTCCGGGGTTTTCAGCACCCGGTACGCCCCGCTGAGGACCGACTCCAGGATATACTTGGTGCTCGTCTTTCCATAACTGCCGGTGATCCCGATTACCTTCGGCCTGAGTTTGTGGAGCTTGCGACGCGCCGATCGCAGGTAGGCACGCTGAATCGTCTCCTCTACGGGGCGAAGCAGGAGGTTGGCTGTGACCAGAGCGAAAGGGGCCAGCTGGTTCCACAGGAGTGTCAGTACGATGAACCTTGCGGTCGGAAGGTAGAATATCTCGATCGAGCCGGAACTGAGCGGGAGGTTTCGCAACCCGGCTGCCAGAGAGATGAACGCTAGGATGAACGTCACAACGAGCAGTCGGATGGCTCGGGCGGTGTAAACAAGTCTCTTCTTGGGTTTGGGCCGTCGGGGGCGGACGAGCAGGTACAGCTCGATCGTCAACGCTATGGCCGGGAGGGTCAGAAAGAATGGCTCGAAGTTCTCCACTTTGATCAGGTAAGGGGCCGCCCCGATGAGCAGAAGGCCAACGATCGCATAGCGCTCCGCTCGTGGTGGGAGCCGTCCCCGGTCGGCTTGAATCCAACTCTGCAGCCGGTGATGGTCGTAACCTTCGAGCTGAAGGATGTGGAGGAACCGGACAATCTCTCGGAAGAACCGTATCCTCCAGATGAGGCCTATGATGATGATTGGGATCCAAAGAGCGCTCATGGGGAGCCACTCCCGAGGAACTCTAAGACAGTGGTGTAGAACGCCTGGGGGCGGTCGAGGTATGAGAAGTGGCCGGCGTCCTCAAGGATCACCAGCGTTGCATCAGAAA
Organism: Bipolaricaulia bacterium; assembly: GCA_046758705.1. Classification (GTDB taxonomy): domain Bacteria; phylum Bipolaricaulota; class Bipolaricaulia; order JBHIAT01; family JBHIAT01; genus JBHIAT01. Next base: position 57,325 of record JBHIAT010000001.1, on the reverse strand, counting down.
TCTCCCGTTCCATGAGCTCTGCGTCGCGGATCGACAGAATCTCGTCCCGCTCACCCCAGATGAGCAGCGTCGGCGCTTCGATTCCGGCAAGCAGGGGTCTCAGATCTTCATTGACCGTCTTCACCAACGTCCCCTGCATCGCTCCGGCCTCCCGGTAGTCTGTGGAACCGAGCCGATTGAACAGGGCCTGCTTCAGCTTCCCAACGAGCAGCCGCCGTCCCACCTTGGCGAGAGCGATGCGAAGGTAATAGTTCGGGCCCCGTCGCGGCCGGATCCCGGCGCTATCGACGAGAACCAGCTGCGCCACCCACTTGGGAAAATCGGCCGCCAGTCGGATCGCGATCCGGCCACCGAACGAATGACCGACCACGTTCGCCCGGTCCACACCGAGTTCGGCCATGAACCGGGTGACGAACCGGGCATAGTCCTCGCTCCCCCAGGGTGCCGGCGGGAGGTCGCTGTCGCCAAACCCCGGCAGGTCCAGAACGTAGATCTTGAAGTGTTCAGACAGCCGCGTCAGGATCGGATAAAAGCTCTCGATCTGGCCGCCCCAGCCGTGAAGCAGGAGCAGCGGTTCTCCGACCCCGTTCACCTCGAACCGAACTCTTTGACCATCGACCTCGACGATCATTACATCTCCACCCTATCGTACCCACTATAGCGCAGTCTGAGAGGGGGTTCAAGCGTTGACACGGCACCGAGGTTTCGTTAGGCTGAGGGTGGGGGAGAGATGGAGGAGAGATCAAACAAGCGGGTGCACGTCTGGATCTCCGGCCGGGTGCAAGGCGTGTTCTTCAGAGCCCACACGCGGGATCGAGCGCGGTCGCTCGGTGTGGTGGGTTGGGTGAGAAACCTGGCTGACGGCCGGGTCGAGGCGGTCTTCGAAGGGGAGACCGAGGCGGTCCAGGGGATAGTCCGCTGGTGCCACCGCGGCTCGCCCCATGCGCGCGTTCGCGATGTCGAGATAGACTGGGAGCCTTACCGTGGAGAGTTTCGCAGGTTCAGAGTCCGTTATTGAGCCAGCCGCCGACCTTCCAGATAGCACGCTCTCAACTCGACCGCATAGCGGTCGTTCTTATCCCACCTTCTCACCCATATCTCTTTACAATGTCATAAAATCTATCGATATCCTCTTTAGAATGTCCAGCCGATACAGTTAACCGCAAGCGTCCAGGGCTATCAGCCGTAGGGTAACGGATGAGGGGTACGAGAATGGAATGTTCTAATAATATTTTGTGGATCTTCTCTCCCGTATCTCCATACGCCTCATCGAATGATACGATAGGTGTACCGTGCCATCTCACCGTAAGTCCAAGGTCATTCAACCGAGAGGCCATGTATTGCGCATTTGCCTTTAACCTCTCGCGCAACTGGGGCTCCTTCATCAAGGTCTCCACGCTGGCTATGGAAGCTCCAACCACAGAAGGAGGCAAAGTGGTTGAGCCAATGTAAGCTGAAACCTGCCGGATGCGGTCACAGAGTTGACGATTCGAGGAAATGAACCCTCCGAAACTTCCGAGAGCTTTGCTCATCGTCTCTGTCTGATAAACATGTGGAGAGTTTATGCCAAAGTGCTCCGGTGTACCACGGCCATTCTCACCCAATACGCCCGTTGCATGCGCGTCATCCACGACAACTCGGAATCTCCGATCAAAGACAATTTCCAGGATACGATCTAAAGGCGCAATCTCCCCAGAGACCGTTTCCACCCCATTGACTATGACAATCCCCTGCTTGACCTTTTGGATAACCCTCTTTAAGTCATCCATATCGTGATGTTCATAGAAGTGTACGGCCTTGATCGATCGGGGAATGCCATCCAGAACGCTTGGATGTACCCCCCTATCACAAATAACCGTATCATCTGGGTTCAGCAGCGCTCTCAGCAGAATGAGGTTGCCTAGGTAGCCTGAGGCGTACACGCACACGTCCTCCGTATCCTTCCAGGCTGCAAGGCGCTGCTCCAACTGGAGGTGAAGATCAGAAGTGCCGCTCGTTTCGCGTGAAGCTCCAACGCTTGCTCCATACCTTCGAATCGCGGAGGCAGCCGCGGCCGCCAACTCTGGACGGCCAGCGATCCCAAGGTAGTTATTTCCTCCGAAGTAGAGAATCTCCTTGCCATTGAACCAAGCATGCGGTCCTATAGCTCCAGTAAGTATGGGTCGCGTCATCTTTCTTTATAATCAACCTCTCTTGACCCGCTTGTTCTTGTTGGGTGCCGTTCTACCTTACTTGACTTGAGCCCTCCTTAATCGAGGATCCAGAAAGTCCCTCAACCCATCCCCCAGCAGGTTGAAACCCATAACCGTGATCAATATAGCTAAGCCTGGGAATGTAGGATACCACCAATAATTTCGAAGAAAGGATCGTCCCTCACTGGCCATTAATCCCCATTCAGGGGTTGGCGGTTGTGCTCCAAAGCCAAGGAAACCAAGTGAGGAAGCAATCAAAATCGTATTTCCTATGTCCATCGTCATCTGGATTATAATGGGAGATATGACATTTGGAAGAACATGCAGAAATATGATGCGAACATTGCTGGCTCCCAGGGATTTCACAGCCGTGACATATTCATACTCCCGGATGGTTAACACTTGCCCTCGTGTAATACGTGCGTACCATGGCCACCAGATCGCTGCCAACGCCAGCAACACATTTCGAAGGCTCGGCCCGAGTGAGGCGGCAAGAGCCATTGCTAATATAAGCGCTGGGAAAGCCAAAAACATGTCGCAGGTTCGCATAGTGATCTCATCAACCTTGCCGCCGAAAAATCCTGCTATTAAACCTAGAATGATACCTGTAAAGGCTCCTATTCCTGCAATCATTGTTCCCAACATCAGGGAGATTCGCGTGCCGTAAATGATCCTGCTAAAGATATCTCTTCCAAGGTTATCTGTCCCAAATAAATGGGCTCGACTTATTGGCTGCAACCTTTCCGGAATATTGATTTTTAATGGATCATAGGGAGCGATGATTGGTGCAGCAATAGCCACAATGACAAGTACCGATATAATCACAACACCCCCAAGAGTTAAGGGGCGTTGAGTGAGCCAATGTAATATAATTCGAAGCTGATTACCAAGCTTTATGGCAATATTGAACGGAGATCGAAGCGATAGGCTGCAATTTTTAATCAAATCTGATCCTTGGATCTATAAAGCCATAGAATAGATCCACCATTAGGTTGATAGTCGTATAGATTATGGCACTAATAAGTGTTACACCCATAACGGCTGGAAAATCGAGAGAAATCATCGACCCCACTGCATAATATGCCATTCCTGGCCAGCCAAAGATGGTTTCCGTAACCACCGCCCCCTGTAGCAGCTCGCCGTATGATAGACCAATAACTGTAAGCGCAGGGATGAAGGCGTTCCTTAAGGCATGCTTGTACAAAACGAATCTCTCTGCAAGACCTTTCGCTCTTGCAGTCTGGATATAGTCCTGTCCAAGAGCCTCTAGCATGCTTGAACGTAGCATACGAACAACCCTAGCTAAAGAAACATAAGACAATGTGAGAGCTGGCAGTATTAGATGTGTTAAGCTGTTTCTCAGGGCTTCCCAGTTGTGAGCCAACAATGCATCTATGGTGTGTAGACCAGTAATATGGGAAGGTGGAGCTATGCCGATGTCTATGCGCCCCGTTCCTGGTAGCCATCCTAACTTGACATAGAAAAGGAGGAGAAGCAGTAGACCCAGCCAGAAAACTGGCATGGAAATCCCCGCTATGGAAAATAATCTGCTGATATGGTCAAACAATCGATCTTTGTATACTGCGGAAAGGACTCCTAATGGAATACTCAAAATTAAAATGATAAAGAAACTCGCCGTTACCAGCTCAAAAGTTGCGGGGAAATGTCTCTTTATATCTTGTACAACGGGTCGACGTGTGCGGATCGAAGTCCCTAAGCTACCATGAAACAGTCCCTTCAGGTAAACCGAAAATTGAACATAGAGTGGCTTATCTAGACCTGATTCATGCTTGATTTTATCTATTATCTCCTGTGTAGCCCGAGGGCCGGCAATCAGCTGGGCTGGATCGCCTGGAATAAGATGGGATATGAGAAATGTGATGACTAATACACCAAACAGGACCAGTACCTGAAGTGCCAAACGTCTGATAACATAGTTTAGAAAACCCATATGGATGGCGAGGAGGGAGGCCAGCTGATCGTTGATCTCCCTCCTCACTGATCTCTCCGGTTTCCTCTTTTTATTCCTTTTGCATAGTGTCGAAATTCGGCATATTCAGTAACATCGGGTTGTAAACGTAGCCTTTTACGTTATCCCTCATGGCTAAACGATAATTTGCCTGATAGAGGTAAACGTACGCAGCGTCAGCTACAGCGATGGTCTGGATCTTTTTGAAGATCTCGAGGCGTTTTGTAGGATCAGTCTCTTCCCGTTGGGCCACCACAAGTTCATCCATCCAGCGATTGTCGTAGAAAGACCTATTGCCAGCGAGCCCCCAGTTTTCTGAGAGGAACCAGAACCATGTAAACATATCGGCATCGGGGTAATCAGGGGTCCAGAAACCCGTTGCCATATCAAAGTCACCCTTATCCAGCATGTCTCTCATAGTCGCTCGGGCAAAGCCGTCTATATTGACCTTGATGCCGATCTCGGCTAGATTTGCCTTCACAATGCTTGCGATAGCCACCCAATCAGGGAAGCCCGGATCAATTAAAAGCCCGATCTCGAACCCATCGGGGTGACCTGCCAGCTCGAGCAGTTGTCGAGCCCGTTCGAGATCCCTAGAATACTGAAACACCGTTTCATCATGCCCGTCCATCCCCTTTGGGATAGGGCCTCTCATCTGAATAGCACGCCCGAGTGTTACACCTTCGATGATCCCCTCATAATCAATGGCGAAAGATATGGCCTCCCTAACTAGAGGGTTAGAAAGGAACTCTCTCTGGTTATTCATGTATAAGTAGCTCGCCAGGAACGAGGGTTCCTCGATAACCCTAAGCCCTGGTGTGGTACTTAATGCGTCAAGTTGATCGGCCGTCAATGTTTCTCCCATGTCAATATCGCCTACTTCAATCGTATCCCTGAGAACGGCAGGATCTGGAACAAATTTGATGTGCACTTCTTTAAAATGAGGAGCCGGTCCCCAATAAGCATCGTTGCGTTTCAGGATCATCACATCCCCTCGGCGCCATTCTGTCAGATGAAATGGCCCTGTACCGGCTGTATGTTCAGCCAACCAAGCCCGGGCGTAATCGTCATTGACCTCGTGTTCCATGATTCCCGGGCTTACTATGCTAGCCTGATCTGACGCCAAGCTGCCGAGGAAGGGCGCGAACGGAAAGTTCAAGTGAAACCGGAAAGTGTATTCATCAACAACCTCGATACCTTCTAGATCCACTATACCCTTAAGCAGACCTGATGCCGCCAAGCCAAGCTCAAGAAGGCGAGTAAAGCTGAACTTCACAGCTTCCGCGTTAAAGGGAGTCCCATCGATAAACTTTACGCCCTCCCGCAGATGGAAAGTATATGTCTTTCCATCAGGTGAGATGTCCCAACCCACCGCTAGCATTGGCTCTACTTCCGTGGTGGAGCCTTTATATCTCACTAGCCTATCATAATTGTAGTAGATAGACCTCCAAGAAATATTGTCGACGCTATCTTGGGGATCTACCGTCCTTGTCTCGCTTGTTGTGCCAAATATAAAAATGTCCTTAGGAACCTGTGCGGCTGACTCCAACAGCGTTCCCTGCATTAGCAGGAATGCAAAAACCAACCCCAACCCAATCAACATCAATTTAGAGAAACGGCTTTTCATCTTTACTTACCTCCTTTCGAGATAAACCCATTATAAGTCGAGGACGGGGGAGTGTGTCAACTTCGGTAGACCACCGCCGGTTCCCCGAGCAGCGCTTCGTTGACCGCCTCGATCCCCAGGCCGGGGGGTTGAGGGACGATCCGGTGACCGTCGGCCAGCTCCGATCCGCCTCGTCTGATCAACGATTCCTCTAACTCTGTTCCCATATCGAGATCTCGGAACCGGACGTTGCGGGTCGCGGCGGCGAACTGGACGGCGGCGACCGGTTGTTCAACGAGCTCCACGTCATAATCGGCGGCCCGATTCAAAACCGCAATCGCTTGTTGACGCGTCCATCCCTGATTGGCGTCGAGCCGCAATCGGATCCGCTCCCCGACCGCGTGACGCACCGCCCGGACCCGGTCGACGTCCACTCTGGGATCCGTGCCCAACTTAAGCTTCAGGACTTTGAACCCCGCTTCGACCAGATCCTGAGCCTCTCGGGCCATCGCCTCCACCTCTCCCAGGCTCACCAGATTCTCGGCCCGGAAGCTCACACCTTCAGGCATGGAGAGGAAGGACCGGACCTTCTCTCTTATAGGAATAACCGTCAAATCTCTGTATCAATCGAAAGTGGCGAGCATGAATCCCTTGCACAATCCGCTTCCCGTCTCGACTGATGTCAAAATAACCTGACTGTCGCACCTGCACTGTCCCCTCGTGCGTCCCGGCATACTTCCCACCTGGCACGATGGCTTGCACCAGGTCACCAGTCTGAAAACCCGCCACCCCCTTCCGCCGGGCCAGATACCCCCTGGGGAAGCCATAGCGGTCCACGTTGGTACGCCGGTACTGCCCCCGCCCCCTGGCTTGGATGATCAGCACTGTTGCCTTTTCCAACCCGGCAATCCTATCCGGTGTAGACGCCCCTACACACAGGGCGTCCAGGGCATGGCTCTTGGGTAATCCCAGGCGGGTGCGGTTGTACTTCGTCCACCCACCTGTTCCCACCTCCACCGGCAGGTCGCTCGCCACCAACGCCCGGTAGACGGCCCACCGGGTCGTGTTAATGGCTGCGGTGTCCTTGAGTGGCTGCCTCGCTTGCACCTGAACCTCTGGGTGGCCGAATTCGACTGCGGTCTGGTTGTTCTTCCGTTGGTTGCACGGGCCACAGGAGAGTGTCAGGTTAGACAACCGGTCGGAGCCTCCCCGGCTGCATGGGACAATATGCTCGACCTGGAGCGGGACGCCTTCTGCACCGCAGTAGGCGCATCTGCGGTCCCACTTCTCCAGAAGGTACTCGCGCACCTCATAACTCAATAACTCCCCGTGCTGGTACTCGACGCCGGAAATCTCCGGATTCTGGAGCTTCTGGGTATCGAATCGCACTATCTCGACCGAGATGGCGGTCAGCGGCACAAGCCTGCGGTAGCGCTTCACCCACGACGACACGTTATCTACCCGCGCCTGCAAAGACGGCGGCAGCCAGCCCTTGGGTCGGGCGCGGTTGTTGAAACGCGGGGCCCGATAGCGCAAGTTGGCCGAACGCCGGTGGCGGCGGTAGTTGCGCCGCTGCTCCATCGCTTTACGGATACCTTGCTTGTGGTACAGCTCTGCCAAGTGCAGAACTTCGGCCCTGGCGCCGTCCTCTCTCACGATGGCTATGCCGGTGGTCTTGCTGCCGGGGTCGATCTTGAGCCGTACCGGTTGGCCCTCTCCGTCTACCCGATCCTTGAGCCGGATGGTAAACGGGACACGCTGGTGAATCACGGCCCGCCCTTGCTTGAGCAACTGCCGTGCCCTGGCTGGATGCGTTGGCATCAGGGGCCTGCTATGCTTGTCCAGAACAAAAACCCGGTTTTGCATTGGAGTTACCTCCGCTCCGCTGATGCGGGTGACGCTTCCGAGTTGGCGGCCCGGAAGTCTCCCCTCGGGACTGTTTGGATGCTGGGTGGGCGTGGGCTTACGCCCCGATTTGACCTGTTTCGTGCGTACCCCTGCGCTTGTCTACAGTCAGACCTTCCAGAGCAGCGAACTGAGGAAGCATCCGCTGGTGGATCTGTGACCCTGCATCCTAACGTAGCCGGATCATCGCTTACCAGGCTCCCCGGCTTTCCCTGGTCAACCAGGCTTGCAGATCTCTCCTGCAAGCTCCCGGCTTTAGCCGTGGGGTGGTTGACCGTGTAATCCGTCTCGAGTCGTTCGCTGTGATACCCGCCGAGGAGACGCCAGACGGGCTCCCCCCAGCCGATCTGACCGCGATCGTTGCTGATCTTGACGATCACTCCTTCGCTGGCGGTGATCTCCCCGAGGGAGATGACAAACGGTTAAGAGAGCGAGATGGAGATACGATAGACCTCGATCTGCTTGATCTCCACGGGGACCTCCCTTTCAAAAACTCGTTATTGGATATATAATACTTGTAATGTTACACCGGTTGTTCCTGAGTATAGAATAGCTGCTGCTGAGTTGTCAACGGGCAACGGGGCTGTCTAAGGTCTCAATCGGTAAAGTTGCGATTCGACTCATCGATCTGTGGGGGGCAACTGTGTATCCATGGGGCTTCATTGACCTCGATCTCATCGAAGCGGCACTGGAGAATGTCCAACTCGATTGGGAGCGAAAAAAGCGCTTCTGGACTATGTTCATGGTCATCCGGAAGCTGGAGAAGATCTTCAAGCTCAAACAGGATTGAACGGGACCATGGACCTTAACTTCGCGGACTTCACCGATTTCGTCCGGTTCGGCGGCGACGGAGAGGCGATCCAGGAGGCGCTGATAGCGATCAACTGGGAGGAGCACGAGCGTTTCTGGCGCATGTTCCAGGAGGAGTTGAAGAACAGGATCGCCGAAGGATGGCCTGAGCCCACGACGATGAAGGCGTGGGCGGCGTTAGAGTTCGAGCTGATCCACGGGGTCCTGAAGCGGTCCGGCCTCAGCGAAGCCCAGATCAGGAAGTTTTACACGATCGTATCGCGGGCCATCTCCAGACGCGACCAGGAGATCGAAGAACTGATCCAAGAGATAGAGAAGCGAGAGGTCCAGTGGGAACTGGAGAAGATCCTGGATATAGACGGGGAAGGGAAAGAAGGGCGGTCCAAACCTTCCTGAGCGCTCCCTATCGCATCATACCACGATCGGCTGCGACCCTGCAACGCAGGATCACCGGTTGGTGATCACCGTTAACGCGCCCGGCTCGACCTCCACGGTGAAACGGCCGGCGGCAATCCCAATCAGATCCCCATCGATATGGGCAGGAAGGGGGGTCGGAGCGTTGACCTCCACGGTGCGGACGCGGTTTAAATGGATCTTTTTGAGAGAGAGATGTGTGCCACGCATGGCCTTGAGGACATAGAGAAATCTCACCGCGCGGGGGAGCTCCTCGATGACGAGCAGATCGAGCTGGCCGTCGTCCATCCGGGCGTCGGGGGTGATTCGAAAGTATCTGCCGGTGTGCGGGGCGTTGGCTGCGTTGACCAGAAACGCAGCTCCCCGATAGCGCCACTCCGGTGTGTGAATCTCTACGGGTCCTTCTTCGAAAGCAAGCAGCTCGCGGATGACCGCGTAGATGTACGGGACGATCGATCCCCGGGCGATGCGGATATGGCGGTAGGTGTTCACGACGGCCGCGTCGATTCCGAGCCCAAACCGGTTCAAAAAGTATCGGTCGTTGACTCGACCTACATCGATCCGGATCCGTCGGTCTTGGCAGATGGCCTCGATCGCTCCGCGAACCGTTCTTGGAATGCCAAACACCCTGGCAAGGTCGTTGCCGACCCCAAAAGGAATAATTCCTAAGGCGACCTCAGCCCCGGCGCCGGAGCGGACGATGCCGTTCGCCACCTCGTTGACGGTGCCATCGCCGCCGACAGCAACGATTCGAGAGGTCCCCGTTGCCAACGCGTCTTGGGCGAGCACGATGCCATCCTGTGGTGCCCTGGTGAGCGCAGATTCACATCGGATACCTCGAGCTTCAAGCGCTCGCTCGATCTCGGTCAGCGCTCGCTTTGCCCGGCCCCGACCAGCGACCGGATTGACGATCAAGAAGACGGACGTCGATCGCTCATTAAGCTTTTTCAAACGAGCACCTCGTCTTTCAGGAGCTTGGCCATCTCCAGCTCGCCCTTGAGGACCGTTCCCGACTCGATCGTTCCCATGGCTCGATACCCTTCGGCCAGCGCCGCAGCGACCTCTTCCAAGGAAACTGGGCGACCGAGCTCCCGGGAGAGGGTGGTCACCGCGTCGGCATGTGTTTCTGCTTGTTCCTCGTCGATCGACCGGTAGAAGCCGTTGATGATCCGGGTCATCCGGTCGAGGTTACCATCAACGAACAGTGTGCCGTGGACCAGGATAAAGCCTCTACGGCGCGCCTGGGCGGTGCCAGCGATCTTCTTCCCATTGACGATCAGGTTATGTGATCCATCGCAGAACGCCTCTGGGACGCGGCCGAAGCCGCAAGAGATTCCCAGGGTTTCCAACCCGCGGATGACCCCATCGCAGAGCGACACGAACGCCTCCCTGACACCCATGAACGCTTCGGGCTCGGGGATCGAGACCGAGAAGTTGAGGCAGCCCGGCTCGTGGAGCACCGCACCGCCGCCGCTGATCCGCTGGACCACCGTCAGTCCGAGCTCACGGGCATAGGCGACCCCGCGCCCAAATCCGGGACGTTTGGGGTCGAACCGCCCGACGACCAGGGTCGTTTCATTGCGCCACAGACGGACCGTCGGCGACATTTTTCCTGTAGCGACGCTCACCGAGATTGCCTCATCGAGAGCGACGCCGTGCGCCGGATCCCTGAGCTCGTCCTGAATCACCCGCAGCCGCTCGTATCGCTCCATACCAAGCTACCGCCACGCCTCAGCCACCTCGACGACGGCCTTGTGGGCGTTTGCATCACCCACCGGGAGGAGCACCGCATGATCCAAACCAGCTTGCTGGAACTCATCTAGACGCTTGTGATAGTGTTCCGAGCTGCCGACAATCGCGAAGGCATCGAGCATTTCCGATGTCACCATGTGCTTGATGCGCTCCTGGTCTCTGGCTTGATAAGCGGTTTCAAAAGCCGGTTGGTCTACCGATACACCGGTCTGCTTGATGATCTCCTTAAAACCGGGATTTCGCAGCAGGTAGCCCATCGTCAGTCGGGTCTCCTCTAACACATCGTCATCAACGGTGGTCGTCACGCAAGCGATCAGAAAGCTGGCCATCGCGACCTCATCCTGGGATCTCCCTGCGGCTTGAGCGCTGCGACGGGCACGGTCGGCTGCAGCCCGCACATAGGGCGCCGACGCCCCGGCCGACAGCAACAAACCATCGGCGATCTGGCCGCCCAGCTCTATCATTCTGGGTCGCATCGCTGCCAGGTAGATGGGGATTCGCGGACGTGCAGGCTTGAAGTCTAGTTGCACGCCGTCTATCCGATAACCCGTCCCATCGTACCTCAGTCGCTGTCCGTCCAGCAGGGCGCGAACGATCTCCACGTACTCGCGCATCCGGGTTAGAGGACGTTCTCGGTTGATTCCCATCTGTCGCAAACTCAGGGGACTGCCCGTGCCCAATGCCATCATGAGCCGTTCTCTCCCGGCCCCTTCGTCTAGCGCGGCCAGCGTCATCGCCGAAATGACCGGATGTCGTGTGTACGCGGTGAAGAACGGGACGACCTGGATCCGTTGGGTGTGGGCCATGAAGGCAGATGCCGTGCTGACGGAGTCTCGATAAAAGAAATCCTCCGCCATCCAAATCGAATCCAGTCCTGTCTGTTCTACGAGTCGCACGATCTCCACCATCTCCGGGGTGGACAACGTTCCATCGAAGGCAAGACCGACCTTCATGGGATCCTCCTCAATCGTTGGGCAGTTCCCAATGACCGTAAGGCACCCAGCCTCCATCCACCCGTAACACCTCACCGGTGATATGGCGTGCTCGATCTGAGAGCAGGAAGAGCACGGCCTCGCTGATGTCCCGAGGCTCTGCCAAGCGTCTGAGGGGCGTGCGACGGATCAATTGAGGTTCGTGCTGCTCAATCAGGTGAGCGATTTGCTCGGTTCTGACAAAACCTGGAGCGACCGCGTTGACACGGATGCCATACGGTGCCCACTCCACAGCGAGACAGCGCGTCAGATGGTGAACGGCCGCCTTGCTCGTTGCATAGACCGCCCTGTTGGGAACGGCCATCTCAGCGTGGGCAGATGAAATATTCACGATTTGGCCTCCGGTGTTTTTCTCTTTCATCAGGGTAAAGGCCTGTTGGCAACAGAGAAACATTCCCTTGACGTTTACACCGAAGACTTGATCCCAATCCTCCTCGCTAAACTGCGATGATGGCTTGACAATGGCGATTCCGGCGTTATTGACGAGCCCATCGAGACGGCCGAGCTCGGTGCGGATGTGGGCGAACAACTGGCGGATTTCATCGGGTCGGCGGAGATCGGCGACGAATGAAGTCGCTGCTCCGCCCTGTTGATGAAGGAGTTCGGCCACCTGTTGGGCTTTTTCCAGATCTCTGGAGTGGACGACGACGTGAGCACCGGCGGCACAGCAGCTCTCGGCGATCGCCCGACCGATCCCGCGCCTCGATCCAGTCACCAGGATGACTTTGTCGGCAAGATCGTCCGAGTTATTCATGTTCATATTGGCAATCCAACATTAGTATAACTTATCATATGGCACCATGAAACTCGTCAACGTGGACAGTTGGGTGGTGGCGTTGCCGAGCCGTCGCGTTCACCTTTGGGCCACATCCGGCCTGCGCGGCGCCGTGGGGCAGCGGTACGTGGTGGTGCGCCTGCACACCGACGAGGGTCTGATCGGATGGGGAGAGGCGGCCGCCCTGCCCGAGTGGGGAGGCGGCCACATGCGCTACTATGGCGAGACGCCTGAAACCGTCCGCCACATCATCCAAGAGGTTCTCTTCCCCGCCGTGTGTGACGAGGATCCTCTGGCGATCAACCGGGTACATCGTCGCATGGACAAAGCGGTCAAAGGCCATCCGTACGCCAAGGCGGCCATAGACATGGCGCTCCACGACATCAAAGGCCGGGCGCTCAACGTGCCCGTTTACGAGTTGCTGGGTGGACGCTACCGAGAGTGGGTGCCTATTGGTCACAGCATCGGACTGATGGACGTCGCCCCGGCAGTTGAGGAGGCTAAACAGGTGGTGGCCGAGGGGATCACGACCATCAAGCTCAAAGTCGGAGCCGATCCTGCCCGCGATGTCGAGGTCGTCAGACAGGTTCGTGACGCGGTGGGACCAGAGGTGCGTCTGCGGGTCGACGGCAACCAGGGCTACACGGTTCCGGTTGCGGTGGAGACGATCAACCGGATGGAGCGTTACGGAATCTGGTTCGCTGAACAGCCGGTCGAGGACATCGAGGAGATGATGGAGGTGGCGCGGCAGGTTCGCACTCCCTTGATGGCCGACGAGAGCGTGTGGACCCCGCAGGATGTGCTGCGATTGAGACAGGCCCGAATGATCCCATTTATCTCACTGTACGTGGCCAAAGCCGGAGGGTTGTATCGAGCGTGGCAGGTCGCCACCGTAGCTCAGGCTGCAGGGTTGGCCTGTGACGTCGGGGGCTCTGCGGAGTTTGGGATCGGGAATGCGGCCAACCTGCACTTAGCCGCTGCCTGTCCGGCAGTCACCGTGCCCTGTGTTATCCCCAACACCACCGTAGGTGGCCAGGAGCAGACCGAGGTCGCCGGTCGCTTTTACACCGATGATCTGATCACCGAGCCATTCCCATACCAGGATGGAATGTTGCGAGTGCCCGACGGACCGGGTCTGGGGATTGAGGTGGACGAAGACAAGCTTGGTCGGTATCGGGAACAGGAGGCGTGATGAGCCGGATTGACGTGGCGATACTGGGAGCGGGTAACGGAGGTTGTGCCGCCGCTGCCGATCTGACGCTGCGCGGCTTCAACGTCACCCTCTGTAACAGATCGAGGGAGCGCCTGGAGCCACTCGTTCGCCGGGGGGGCGTAGAATTCCAGGGGGGCCTGGGTGAGGGGTTCGTACCTGTGGAGCGAATCACTATAGATGTAGCCGAGGCAATCCATGGAGCCGATCTTATCTTGATCACCGTGCCGGCCACCGGTCATCGGTTCTATGCTGAGCGGATAGCATCATCGGTTAAGCCGGATCAGTTGATCGTTTTAAACCCGGGAAGCACCGGGGGAGCGTTGCACGTTGCCTCTGTCTTGGCCGAGCACCAAGCTCCCCCGGTGACGGTCGCCGAATTGAACACACTGACCTATGTCTGCCGGATGGCCTCGCCGAGCCGGGTCAACATTACAGCTGCGGCTCAGCACCTCATGCTGGCTGCATTGCCTGCGAAACAGTTATCTTTGACCCTCGAACGCTTTCGACGGTTCTATCCGGCTGCCGAACCGGTCGATCACGTCCTGGTCACAAGCTTGACCAATCTGAATGCGGTGCTGCACCCACCGGGGATGATCCTGAATGCGGGCTGGATTGAGCACACACGGGGCGATTTCTACTACTACTATGAAGGGACCACCCCGGCCGTAGCTCGGGTGATCGACAAGGTCGACGAAGAACGGCGCCGGATCACAGAAGCGTTCGGTTTTAAGACGCCTGCGTTTCTAGATTTCTTCTATCGTGTGGGTTACACGTCACGCCGCGCCTGGCAGGCCGGATCGATCTACGAAGCGTTGAAGGACAGTACCCCCAACCGATACATTAAATCGCCTCCCCATCTGGAAGGACGTTACATCGAAGAGGATATCGGATTCGGTCTGGTGCCGATGCGTGCGCTGGCCCGGCTGGCCGGCGTGTCGGTCCCGACGATGGAAGCCCTCATCCGACTGGCATCCCTGGCCAACGACACCGATTACTTCGAAGTGGGGCTGAACGCGGAGAAGCTCGGCGTGGCTGGGATGTCTCGTGATGAACTCAACCGCTACCTGCAAGAAGGGCGTGCAGGAAGTTGACAAACAGAAAACGTGGGAAAGGGGGTCCACCCGTGTCATCGACGCTCGATCCCGCGATTATCGACAAGCAGCAGGAGACCATGGCACGCGACGGGCTGGACGCGATCGTAGCGATGTCGATCGATAATGTGACCTACACGTTGGGGGTCACGGTGCCCTCGCAAAAGCTGATACGAGAACGGCGTGTGGTGGTCTTGGTGCCGAAAGAGGGGGCGCCCGCGGTCGTGTGTGTGACTGTGGAGCAAGGTTTTCTGCAGGCGAATATAGACGACGATCAGATCGAGATCCGCCCCTACGATGAGCATACGGAGACGGCGATGCAGGTGCTGAGCCGTCTGGTGGCTGAGCGCGGCCTGGGCGGGGGACGGTTGGGCCTGGAGTTGGACTTCATGCCGGCACAGGACTATGAGGAGTTGCGCGAGCGGTTGCCCTGCGCCCAGTTTCAGGATATCGCCCCTCTGTACCGTCAGCTGCGCATGGTAAAGACCCCCCGTGAGGTCGAGCGGGTGCGACAGGCGTCGAGCATCGCCGAACAAGCGATTCAGGCTGCGTTTGATCAGGCATCGGCGGGGATGACGGAGCGGGAGCTGGGCATGCTGATTACCCAGGAATTCCTCAGTCGCGGTGGGGATGAGATGCGATTGCTCATCGTGGGAGCCGGAGAGCGAAGCAGCTATCCCAACGCTCCCCCCACGAACCGTGTGCTTCAGCCCGGCGACATCGTCAAGATCGACCTGTTGGGCACCCACGACGGGTATTTTTCAGATTGTGCTCGGACAGCTGTGGTGGGTGAGCCCGCCGCCGAACACGCTCGCCTGTATCAGAGAATCGTTGAGATCTATGAGAAAATTCTCGAACAGATCCGGCCCGGCGTAAGCACCCGAACCCTATACGCAATGTACGATCGGGCCGCACAATCCCAAGGACTTCAGCCGTTGCGTTTCTTGGGCCATGGGCTAGGTCTGAGTGTCCACGAGGCGCCGTTCATCGATGCTCATACTGACGTGGCACTGACCCCAGGAATGGTCATGGCCATCGAGCCGGTTCACTACGTCCCGCACGATGTGGGCCTTCACGTCGAGGATCAGTTGGTGATCACCGAGACCGGACACGAGATCTTCACACACTTTATGGATACGACGCGAATCTATCCGATTCGGGATTGAAGTCCCTTTGAAAGGGGGTGATTGAGGACAGGAAAGATGAGTGACGTTTCTACGTGTTTCACATAAAAGGAGGGAGGGATAACTCATGAAGCGTCAAATAAGTTGGCTGTTCATTGTCGTCTTGACGGTGGTTTGGTTGTTGGGAGCCGTTTCTGTTCAGACACTAGGTGACTTCCCTGATCGGGAGATCACGCTGATCGTGCCGTGGCCTGCAGGTGGAGGCAGTGATACGATCATGCGGCTGCTCGCCCAGCATGCAGAACGTCACTTCGGGGTTCCGGTGGTGGTGGTGAACCAGCCGGGTGCAGCGGCTGGCATTGGAACGCGTAACATGTCTCTGGCAGAGCCTGATGGTTACACCGTCGGCATGGTGGGCAGCGGCGTCCTCGCTCGCCAGTATATCCAACAGGGCGGTGTCCCTATTGATCAGTTGCAGCCGATCGTCTTGGTCGGCGCTGAGTCCTCAGCCCTGACGGTGCGCTCCGATTCCCCATGGCAGACGTTGGAGGATTTCATCAGGGACGCCGAGCGTCGCCCGGGCCAGATTCTCAACGCCAACGACCCGCCCGGCGGAGCCTCATTCATTGCTGTAGCTATGCTGGAGCAAGCTCTGGGTATCGAGCTTAACAGGATCCCTTACCAGGGGTTTGCCCCGTCCGTGGTGGCCCTGGTCTCCCGGGAGGTGGACAGCACCACCGTGCCCGTGCCTGACGTCGTCGATCTGTATAACGAAGGAAAGTTCAGGATCTTGGGTGTCATGGACACATCGCGTCACTTCAAGGCGCTGGATGTGCCCACATTCCAGGAGCAAGGCTACGATCTGGTTCAAGGCCTGTGGCGCTCCATCATTGGCCCCCGGGGTATCCCGTGGGATCGTCTCCGTACCCTGGAGCAAGGCTTCTTGGCCACACTAAACGATCCGGCCTTCGTAGAAGCGGCCAACAGAGCAGGCTTCCAGATCGCTCCTTTGGGGACCCAGGACACCATCGATCGATGGTTAAATGACGATACGGTGTTGCTCCCCATCTTGCAGGAACTAGGTCTGGTGGTGAACAACCCCAGAGAATAGGCAGGTATCTATGTCCGTGTAATTTCATCGGGTGAGTGTAGTCCGAGTATCGCATCCCAGCGCATAGACGCGATGGGGATGCGAAGGAGATCGAATTGGCCGATTTGCTCTCCGGGCTTGCCATTTTGGCGTTGAGCTTGATTGGCTGGAGCCAACTGGATGAGATTTTGGACTTTCGCATGACCGGCGATGTGGGGCCGGCGCTGCTTCCCACCGTGTACGTTTACGGTCTGGGTGTCTGTGGCCTGATCCTGGTCGGCGTTGGGGTCTGGCGCTACGCTCACAGCTATCTAGGGAATGGCGGCGAGAAGAGTGATAGCGGCTTGACCTGGAGCTGGGATCGACTTAAAGCCGCACTGCAGCCGATGGTCCTGCCTGCGATGATGGCCGCTACGGTGGCGGCATTCATCAAGGTGGTGCCGGCGTGGGGCTTCCTGTATACGTCGTTCGCATTTCTGGGCTTCTGGTTGATCTTCTTCGCTTGGAGGGACGAAGACCGGCCGGTCTGGATACGCTTGGTGGGCGCTGTGCTTGGGGCGGCGGCGATCGCGGGTCTGTTCTACGGTGTCTTCCGGTTTTTGATCAAGGTCCCGCTGCCCTGAGCGCATGGTGGAGGGGGACAAGTGGTCGCTCAGATTCTATCCCAGGCAGGAATCTTCCTGTCCGATCCGATGCTGATCGGCCTCTCCGTGTTGGGGGTGATCGTTGGCATCATCTTCGGTATGCTGCCGGGATTGAGCTCGACCATGGCGCTGGCCGTGCTCCTGCCCATCTCGTTTACCATGGATCCCGAAGCCGGGATCACGTTCCTGATCGCGGTCTTCTCCGCCAGCGTCTACGGGGGTTCGCTGTCTGCGATCCTGGTGAACATTCCCGGGACCCCCGGGGCAATCGTGACCCAGATCGACGGGTATCCCATGGCGCGCAAAGGGCAGGCCGGCCAGGCCATCGGCTACGCCACGTTGGCTTCCGCCTTCGGCGGGGTATTCGGCTGGCTGATCCTCGTCCTGTTCGCCCCGCTCATCGTGCAGGTGGCCACTAGCTTTCAGAGCCCGGATTTTACCGCACTGATCCTGTTTGGCCTGACCATGCTGGCGTATGCCGCGCCCGGCTCGATGTTTAAAGGGTTGGTCGGTGGGATCTTCGGGCTGTTGCTGGCCACTGTGGGATTAGACACGTTGACCTCGATCCCGCGGTTCAGCTTCGGCAGCACGGATATGATGGGGGGCATTGGGATCATCCCGCTGGCCGTGGGTATGTTCGGGGTCGCTGAAGTGCTGGTGAACCTCGAGGGAGGTGTAAAACAGCTCAAGGCGGTCGCTCCGGTCAGCAAGATATTGGATAAGGTGTTGCCCAAGTGGCGGGAACTGCGGCGACTGGTGCCCATTGGAATCCGATCGTCGATCATCGGGGTGATCATCGGTGCGATTCCCGCCGCGGGCTCGGCCATCGCTGTGGTGATTGCGTATGCCCAAGAGAAGCGCATGGCCCGCCGTCCAGAACGCTTTGGCACCGGCATTCCCGAGGGGATCGTGGCGCCGGAGTCCTCCAACAACGCCTGCGTTGGAGGCGCCCTGGTCCCGATGATGACCTTCGGCATCCCCGGGGATACGATGACGGCGGTGTTGATGGGTGGTCTGCTCATCCATGGTCTCCGCCCTGGCCCAGGCCTGTTTCGCGATCACCTGCCGTTCGTGGCCACCGTCTACATCGCCCTGATCTTTGCCATCGTCGTCACCACCCTCCTGGGGCTGGCAGGAGCCCGCCTGTCCGCGCGCATCCTCTCGATTCCCAAACCGATACTGCTCACCTCCGTGATGGTCCTGTGCATTATCGGGTCGTTCTCGGTGAACAACTCGATCTTCGACGTATGGGTCATGTTGGTCTTCGGGGTCATCGGATATCTGATGCGCAAGGCGCACTTCCCGATTGCGCCGGTAGCCTTCGGGCTGATTCTGGGGCCCCTGTTCGAAGAGAACCTGCGTCGCTCTCTGATTGTGAACCAGGGAGACTGGCTCGTCTTCTTGCAGAGACCGATCAGCTTGAGCCTGTTGTTGATCTCGTTGGCCTCGCTCTTCTACCCCGTGTTCCGCCGCTGGCTTGAGACGAGAAGGCAGGAGCAGGAAGGATAGGCCGGATGTCCCATCCCCTGAATCTTGCCTAAGCCATGCAAAATTCATCTGCTGCACTACCCTCCTTGCCTCCAATGGCACGCAGATACCGCGTCGCCGATCACCTCCCGTGACTGGGTTGACAAGAGGATGATGATTTGTGTCAAATGAACATCCAAGGAGGCGAGGGGGCATTTGAGGAGGCCCTGATCCATAGGATCTCCACGATTAACAATCGTTTTGACAATTTTTGACAATGCGCATCAACAATTTTGCAACCTCTCTGGGATAGACTTCCTACTGTCATAGTGAATCCGAAGTTAAGCAAGAAAACAAGGAGGTGAGGATCTGTCGGTAGTTGTTCCTAACACCGGATAAAAATAGGGGGGTGTATCTCCATGGGTAAGCCGGTCTATATTTCTTCTGGGGCCCTGTCGGAAGGATCAGGGGCGTTGGAATTACAGATTCGGTTGTTCGGCCCATTTCAGGTCTTCAAACAAGGAGCGGCGGTTCCGGACCGAGCGTGGCGATCCCAAAACACCCAGGGGATTCTGGCGTTTCTCACCATCCACGGTCAGGCCTCCCGGGAGCGGCTGATGACCGCCTTCTGGCCCGACTGCCCTTACAAGCGAGGTCGGGCCAACCTGTGCTCGACGATTCGGTACGTTCGTCAGGCCCTTAACGGTAACGGCATCTGTAACGGGCAACATCAGGATCAGGATTACATCGTCTATCGGAAAGGTCTTTACGAGTTTCATCCTCCCCATGCTTTCCAGCTGGATGTGGCTCAATTCGAGACACACCTGGAACGGGCGAGGTTGGCGATCGAACGGGGGGATCTCAAGGACGCCCAGGAACACTATCAGGCGGCGGTGACCCTCTACCGGGGGGATTATCTGCAGGGCTTCTATTACGACTGGGTAGATCTGAAACAGGAGTGGTTTCGGGACCAGTACGTCAAAGCCCTGGAGGCCCTGGCCGAGATCGAATATCGGCGAGGACAGTTCGAGCAGGTTGTGGCGCATTGCTATCGCATCCTGGAAATCAGTGAGTGCTATGAAGAGGCCTATCGTTTGTTAATTCAGGCAGAACTGAAGCTGGGTCATCGCGGGCAGGCCCTCTATCTGTGCCAACGGGTTCATAGGGTCCTCCAGGAGCAGTTCGGGGTAACTCCAACCTCAGAGACCCAGAGCCTGTGTCGGAGGATTTAGAGAAGATTCGGGTTATATGTTTTCCAAGAACCGTTGAGACGGGAGTTCGATGGTTGCGCAGCGTTTGCGCATCGCCTGTTCCTATAATTAATGGTACCAACGTTGCCATTTAGTTGTTAGGTCCGGTAAGGATACGGAACGAAGGAATTGTTTATCAAGAGGAGGTAAACTATGCCGGTCACACCCACCTATCCAGGCGTCTACATTGAGGAAGTACCAAGTGGTGTACATACTATTACCGGTGTTGCTACTTCAATAGCAGCTTTTTTGGGGCGGACAGCTAAAGGTCCTATTAACAAAGCGGTTAGATGTTTGAGCCTATCTGATTTCACCAGGGAATTTGGCGGTGCCCATCCATCCAGTGGCTTAACACAAAGTGTAAGGCAGTTCTTCAATAATGGGGGAACGGATTGTTATGTAGTTCGGTTAGCACACAACGCTGAAAAAGCGGATATAACCTTACAAAACCTCAATGGTACCAATGTTCTTACAGCTACGGCTAAACATGCAGGCAATTGGGGGAATGGAATACATCTTGAGGTGGATTATAACACCCCAAACCCTGACGAGACCTTCAACTTGACAGTCATCCATGAGGAGGGAGGAACTGTAATTAACTCGGAGACTTTCACCAATCTGTCTATGAATCCGACCTCACCACGCTACGCTCCATTATTTGTCACTCAGAGCTCTAAAATAATAGATCTTGATCTTGCTACTGGATTTAACATAGAATCAAACCCTGTTGTTGGGTACAGTGAAAGCCGCAGGCCCTTCGATACAACGCCTGGTGGGACTTTTCATACTGCTCTTAATAATTTATTGTCCGGAACCGGTCATTTTGAAATCAGTGTAAATGGAGAGCAATTTGTCCCCATCGATCTTTCTGGAGTGACTATTAGCCACTCTCCCGGAGGGGTTTTTAGAGATGAAGCTGCAACAGCTATACAAGCTGAAATCAACACCCAACTGGGAGCCGCCATCACGGGACTGTCAATCGAATGTGGATGGGAACAAGTTGATGGGGATATCTATGTTCTCAGAATCACCTCAGACTCGGGTAACGAATCCAGCGTCAGAATCCGTAGAAGCCCAACAAATGATCTTGCAGGGCCTCTGATGCTCGGACTGGACCAAGGCGGAATCGAGGTGACTCGTTACAGCAATCACCGGCCGGTTCCTACGGCGACCATACTTACAGGAGATATCAACAGTCTGGTTGCGCTGCAACAAGATGCCTTCAATCAGATTACTTTGTCTGGAACTACCGTGGATTTGGGAACCGACTTGCAGACAACTGCTGCCGGAGACCGATGGTATCGTGACAACCTGACTCCAGATGTCAACGATCACAACGATGGCGTCCGAGAAAAATCGAGAATCATTGCAAAAGCGGTAAATGATGATCCGAACTCGCCTTGTCGTGCCGAGGTTTGGGGATACCACCTGGCTTTCATCCCCACCACGGGTACTATCAACAACACCATCCAGATTAACACGGGGAACAGCGGGGGAGGTGGGACCGATATCGGACCAGGAGGGCTGAACCTTTTTACGCCAAACGTACGCCAGTACGCCCTGGGGGCGACGGGCACCAGTAACTTCCAGGATGGAGCCGGGACGATCGGTCAGGACGATGACGGGAATCCCCCTGATGTTGCTGATTATGTCGGAAGCGAGGCGGATCAGACTGGCTTCCATGCCTTGGATAGCGTCGATATTTTCAACCTGATGGTCTTGTCAGGGGACAGAGACATTGACGAGGCGACTCACCTGCAGCTCTGGGGGCCGGCCAGTACCTACTGTCAGCAAAGACGCGCGTTTCTTCTTATGGATGCGCCGGATAGTTGGACGAGCGTTGACCGTCCAGTGGCTACCAGTGTAGAAGTCAATAACCTTCGTGCACTCGTCGTGAAGGACTACTCCGCTGTCTTTTATCCGAAGGTTCAGTATAGCGACACCGGCATCAAAAAATTAATCGGCCCGTCCGGGATGATTGCTGGATTGATGGCGCGCATAGATTCAACCCGCGGAGTTTGGAAAGCGCCTGCTGGAACCGAAGCTGACCTCAGGGGTGTTCTAGACCTAGAGGTCAATCTCACCGACAGGGAGAATGGCGTTTTGAATAAACTCGGGGTTAATTGCCTGCGTAAATTCCCAAGCGGTATTGTCAATTGGGGCTCGCGAACCATGGATGGTGCCGACGACATTGGCTCTGAGTGGAAATACATACCCATCCGCCGTCTGGCCCTTTTTCTTGAAGAATCTCTCTACCGCGGCACCCAGTGGGTCGTTTTTGAGCCCAATGATGAACCCCTGTGGGCCAAGATACGGCTCAATGTAGGTGCCTTTATGATGCAGCTTTTCCGTCAGGGGGCGTTCCAGGGTAGCACGCCGGATCAAGCGTTCTATGTCAAATGTGACGACGAAACAACGACGCAAGCCGACCGGAACCTTGGCATTGTCAACATTGAAGTCGGCTTTGCTCCGCTCAAGCCAGCGGAGTTTGTCATCATCAAGATTCAGCAAATCGCAGGTGAACTCTAAATTCTAAATTAAGGAGGAGGATCAGCAATGGCTACCGGTTTTGTGAAGAATGCCCATCGTATCGATCCGTATAAGAACTATAAGTTCAGGGTTATCATGGACGGCAGACCTGTCCTGGGTGTCAGCAAAGTCGGTGCGCTGAAGAGGACAACAGAAGTCGTCAATCATCGGGAAGGCGGTGAAAATAGTACCGATCACAAGTCTCCGGGGCGCACTACTTACGACGCAATCACTATGGAACGAGGGATAACACACGATACCGAATTTGAGAAGTGGGTGAACATGGTGCATCCCTACGCCGGAGATACTGGGATGGACTTAGTCAATTACAAAAAGGAATTGACCCTCGAAGTGATGAACGAAAAGGGGCACGTTGCGCTGCGTTATTTCCTCCATGATTGCTGGGTCAGTGAGTTCACGGCGGTTCCGGAACTCGATGCTAACGCAAATGCTATTGCCATTGAAACCATCCAGATTCAATTGGAAGGCTGGGAACGCGACGTGGATACCAAAGAGCCGGATGAAGCCAGCGACGTTCCGCCACCCGGCTGAGAATAATAAATAATAATAGAGAATAGAGGTTAATCTCAGATGCTGATATCCGAAAGACACGGCTTTCTGGCACCATTCCCGAGAATACCCAACAGCATTAAAGCGAAATATTCAAACAATGGTTTATCACTTCGACTATTTGGATTCTTTGAAGATGATCTCGAAATCGACTTCAACCAGAAGGTCCGTCCCCACTTAGTGACTCAGATACTACAGTGTTATACCATTAATAAAAATGGAGAGACGCCCGATCTAAACTTCTTTTGGGATCTTACGATCGGCAAACGGATCGAATGTTTGCTGACCATCGTCACTTTAACTTTAGGGAGCTCATCAAAACTATCTGTTCGTCTCCGTTGTCCAAGTGAAACATGCCAGCAACAGATGGAGATCGAGATTTCCATGGACGAGCTCGCTAGTTTACAACATCAAGCGGATGACACCGATCATTTTATGATCCAGATCGGTGACGAAAGTCTTCTCATACGAAGACCGACTGGGAGAGATCAACTTGAATGGCTGAAGCGCTCCTTCATGGATGAAGATACGGCGGTAAAGTCAATGATCCGTACTTTGGTGCTTGATAATGAGAAAGCCGTATCCAATGAAGAATACCCGATACTCGACGAATGGGTTCAGACCATCAATGAGACCATGGAAGAACTTGACCCGTTGGTCAATTTCAGTCTCTCGGTCCCTTGTCCGTACTGTAGCAGGGAAGGCCATTACGAGTTCAATTTAGAAGAACTCTCATTGCACAAACTGCACGAAGCTCAACTGAATCTCCTTCAGACCGTCCACCACTTAGCATTCCATTATCACTGGAGTGAACAGCAGATTTTTTCCCTGCCTCCGTGGCGACGTTCCTATTATCTAGCTCTGATCGAGAAAGAGGGAAACCGATGAAAGGTTATTTTTCTAGACTAATACAACAAACCGGTATTACATTCGGACCCAGCGGTGATTTCAGACCGGGCTTCCTTGAGCTATCTCCGATAAGGTCGAAGGGACGTGACGAGATAACCCCGATTCACGTTGAAGAGAGAAAATTGATTGAGCCTCAACCAGATCAGGTAATTGAGGGGGTTCCTGAGGGTATCAGAGAAGACTCTGAAAGTTCGGTTCCGATTCCCGAAGACGAGAATATTCGGAATTCAATAGAAGAAAGGTTCGAGAGACAGATTTCGGAAGAACCGCAAAGTCGCACATCAGAATGGGTGAAATTGAAGGGCCAAAAGCGTGAAATCAGTGCTGGAGAATTGTTGGAAAGAGAGGAGATGGTTGAAAGCGATCCTGTCGGTAAAGAATCCGTTCCACACTTGGATAAACCCTCTTCCTCGGCCAGTCAAGAGGTCGAAGATGATCTTGTTTTCAAACCCGGAGTGGAATCAGAAGATCGAGTCAGCCAGGTGCAAATACAGCAGGCTTATTTGAAGGAAGTCAGGGAATGGGTTGCCGAAACACCTATTGTGGACAACGAAGAAATAAAGAACAGGGATATAAGTAAAACGGTGGAGATGGGAGAGAGGATACCTGTCACCCGTGGTGAGAGGGAGCTGCCTGCAGCTTCTTATTCTCATCCAAAATTGATGGAGTCGCAACAAAGCAAGGAACCTGAAATCCATGATTTTCACCTGTCAATTGGAACCATTAGTCTAACTATAGAAGAGCCTCAGAAAGAAGCCCAAAGCCAAAGCAAAGAGCCTCCGCAAGTGATCACAAAAGAGAGAAAGTCCAATGTAGCAAGTGAGCATTCAAGGTTGAGTCGGTATTACATAAGGTAGGTGAGATAACCCTAAGATGGCCCTTGCAGATACAGAGCTGGCAATAGGGAAGGTCTCAGATCTATTAATTGAGCATCTCAGCGCTGAGACCAATCTTAGCATAAAGGTGGGGCGGCCGGAACCAGCCCCGGGAACAGATGGTGAAAGACTCAACCTTTTTCTGTATGAAGCGCTGTTTGATCCAAGTTTGAAGAATCTACCGTTTGATGAGGGACAACCCGCCCCCCTATGGTTAGTTTTGAAGTATTTAATGACTGCCTTCGACGAGGCTGGGGACAGCGACTCCGTTAAAGCCCATGAAAACCTCGGTAAAGGAATTCGTGCTCTCCAAAAGCTCAGCTATTTGCCATTGCATACAACGATTGATGCCCTCAAAGACAATCCGGAGATTTTAAAGATTACCTTCGATGAGGCCTCTTCCGAGCTTCTATCCAAACTAATGCAGGGATCTGATGAGAAGTACCGGTTTTCCATTAGTTTTCAAGTCAGGCCTGTAATGATTGCGACAGACGAGCTGCCATCCTATTCTCTCCTTGTGGGTGTTGATTACACAGAGAGTCCTATCGAGGTGATCGGCGAAGCAGGGGTTCAAATTCCGGTGATCCCTTCCATGGGACCAAAGATAACACATATTTCCCCTTCAAAATTTGAAGTGAATTCCACCTTAACCATTTTGGGGAGCGATCTGGACTTATCCGGCTTGTCTGTCTGCCTCGGTCCGGCAGAGCTGGCTGTTACCGCTCAACAACCGGATAAGCTGGAATGCCTGGTTGATGAAACTATTGAAAATGGTAGTGTGATTTCCGCAGGAAGTCACCCTATATCTGTTGTCCAGACCTTGCTGACCGGACGACGCAGGTCGAGCAATCTTTTGATTGGAGATCTCTTGCCAACTCTTACTGATGCAGTTCCGAATTCACTTCAACATGATGACCTAGCAGATCCAGATTCTGACGTATTTGGCAACATTGATATGACCGGTGTCCTTCTGGGAACCGAGGAGGATGACATTTTTGTAGCACTCTATAGAGACGGAAGTACCGTGAAAGTATTTGACGAATTCACAACAGACCCATCGCAAAATACTCTGACATTAGCAATAAAGCAGGAAGATGCCGTACCACCTGGAAAATATCGGGTGATCCTCCGAGTAAACGGTCAGCAATCTAAGAACAGCCCAGAGGTGGAGCTGATTGTCCCATGACCACGTTTACGAACAAAAGAGAGCCCATTACATTTTCGCCCGGTCTCCGTGCGGATGATGCCTGTGCAATCTACTGGATGCGACAGGTTACCGTCAGATTGAGACGGGAAGTATGCTGGTGCTGGCACGAACGCGGCCTGCTTCCCGATTCGGACTCGGCGATCCTGCCACCCTTCGTCGATAAAGCATCAGCGAGTCTCGACATGAGCCGCTATTGGGAGGAAAAGAACAAGTTTTTTCAGACCGATCCGACCGCGCGATATCTAACTGAGCAACTTAAAGCTGATCCTCCTCCTGCAGATAAACATCTTGCCCAAGGCTCATTTGGCTGGGTTGTTCACAAATTGAACTTAGACGATATTGCCTCGTTCGCCCTGGCTTTGGGATTGACGGTGGCTTTTGATAATGCCGTGGGAAGCGTCATCGCTGCCTGCCTCAACGATCCAGTGCGGACCCATCCGAATCTGGCCCTCGCCCAGAAACTGTGGGATCATCCTGAGCGGGTCTTAATGCTGGCTGACCCCGCTCACCCACTATTTCGCTACAGATTGCTTCAACACAGCGGCCAAACCTCACAACACAATTCAGAGATTGATTGGGAGAGTCCGATTGCGGTGCCTTCGCTGGTGGCGAACCAGTTGCTTTTCCCAAACTTGCCCCTGCCCCACGCTTTGGTTCCGGTCACTGTGGACGATGGGGAGGATGTTGCTCTGACAGATGACGTCCGTCTGGTCGCATCCAGATTAAATTCTAACCGTGGAAATACGCTCCGCGTAGTCCCGGTCCGCGGGCCGAGAGGCTCTGCTCACATCGAAATGGTCCGTGGAATAGCGAACTTAGCAAATCGAGATGTCGTCGAATTCAAAGGGGATCCCGGTTTTCTTGAAAATAGCCACTCTCTGAACTCATTTGCGACTCTTTGCTGGTTAAGAGGCGTGGATATGTTTCTCAGTCAAGACCTGGTGTCCGCTCTAGGTGACGATAGACAACATTCAGATACTTCTTTACTACCTCTTCAATCGATACCCATAACCATTTTTCTGGGCATCACTGAGCGAAGTCAACTGACTCACATTCCCGGTCATCTTCTGCTGCCGATCGTTGGTGTTCCCAAGTTTTCCTATCACCAACGCATCGCTCACTGGGAAAAAGCGCTAGGAACAAAAGCCAAGGGTTTGGATAGCGTCATTGCGGAAGGCTCACGCCGTTTCCGTTACGAAAAAGAGATCATCAATGCTATTTCCGAAGGATTACCCGAGCCAATTTCGGAAAAAGATTTCTTTAGGGCGTGCAGAGTGGAATTGGATCTAGACATAGGCGAGTTGGCTCAGAAGGTGATTCCTCGATTTGAGGACGAAGAACTATTCCTGCCACGCAAACAGCACCTGCAGTTTCAGGAAATCCTCAAGGCGATGAAGTCGCTGACGGAGGTTCATTATGGCTGGGGAACAGCCAGGGTATGGAACGAAAGCGGTATTTCCGTGCTCTTCGCCGGACCTCCGGGCACGGGTAAGACGATGGCCGCTGAGATTTTGGCCATTAAATTGGATCTACCGATGTACCGGATCGACCTATCCCAGGTGGTCAACAAATATATAGGAGAGACGGAAAAGAACTTGAAGCGGCTATTCGATGCAGCAGATATTTCTGACACCATTCTCTTCTTCGATGAAGCCGATTCCCTTTTTGGACGTCGAACTGAGGTCAAAGACGCACACGACCGGTATGCCAATCTCGAAATTAGCTATTTGCTGGAGCGAATGGAACGGTTCAAAGGCCTGGCGATCCTCGCTACCAATCGTAAGAAGGATCTTGATGAGGCTTTTTTAAGGAGGTTACGTCACATCATCGACTTTCCCCTTCCGAGCGCGGAGGAGAGAAGGAAGATCTGGCACCAAGTCATTCCCAAAACCGTCGATCGTTCGAAGATTGATTTTGACTTTCTAGCGAAACAATTTCAGCTCGCTGGTGGACACATCCGTTCGATTGTCTTCAATGCATGTCTTCAAAGCGCCAGTGGTTTGAGTGTTCGCCTAGATGACTTTAAAGACCTGTTGACAATGGAGCAGATCATCAACGCCGTGAAAAGGGAATACGACAAATTGAATCGATCTGTAAGCCTCGAACAGTTCGGATCTTATGCCGAAATCGTGGAAAAAATGGAGCATGAAGATGACAAACATAAAAATTGATCGATTAGAAATTCGCCTTAAAGATATATCACCCCAGGTGGCCCGTTCCTCGGTCGCGGGACTGGGCCATGAATTGCTAAAGCAACTTGCAAAGCAGCACGGTCTTTTGAGAAAAAAACACGCAATCAACATCAGCAAAATTGACTCGGGGGCTTTCCGAACTTCAACAGGCACAAGCGCCTTCGACTTGCGGAGGATGATCGCTGGCAGAATTTCCGAGTCCATCACATCAAAAACCAAATCGTATACGCAAGGGGGAAGCTAAGTTATGCCCTACTTATTGCGCGGTGCCCTGATCGAATACGGAAGCGATTTCCTCGGACCCATTCCCAATGTCGTAATTTTTCAGTTCAATCCTGAGAGCCTGACGCGAAACATTCAGATACCTCCTCGTCCCACTGGAGCCGCAAGTCGAGAGACGACTCAGGCGGGCGAAATTCCAGTGGAAAAGATCACCCTCACTGCCCACTTTAGCGCTGCTGACCAATTGGAAAGAGACAATCCCCTGGCAAGGACATTCGGTATTGGTCCTCAGTTGGCGGCGCTGGAACAAATGGCCCATCCCAGTGCAAAAATCAGCGGCTTGATCGGGGAAGCGATTGACGCTATCGGGGATGCCATCTTCGGCGGTGGTGATGAGGAGGGTCCGACGCAACCTATCCCTAGAGAAAATTACCCTCGAATTCTTTTCATCTGGGGCCTGACGAGGGTACTGCCCGTCATCATCGAATCCATGAGCATCACCGAACAGCAGTACGATCACTTACTGAACCCGATCCAGGCTGAAGTCTCTCTGGGTCTGGCTATAATCACCATCGATCCCTGTTCGGATGATAAGATCGCCAAAGGTGCGCTTGAGTATTCGAATCTCGCGAAAGAAGCTCAGGCCATCACAAATCTTGCTAACACCGCTCAACAAGTGGTTGATCTCATTCCATTTTAGGAGGGCGAGATGTTTTTAGAGTCGTCAAGATATTTCAACCAAGAGGTTGTGAACGCGATCACAAAAGATGGGCGAACTGTGAAGGCGGTGACACTGAGAAGACTGCCTGTGGTCAGTGGCGCACCGACCGTCGTAACCGGGAACGACCGGCTCGATATCATGGCCCAGCGTCAGTATAACAACCCGACCATGTTTTGGCACATCGCCGATGCCAACACGGAGTTACAGGCCAATGATCTGGTCAAGGAAACAGGTCGTGTCATAAAGGTACCGGAGCAATAATGTCGGATATCGCATACAGACTGTTTTTCAACAACAAACCTGCTACGCGAGAGCAGTTGGACAGAGTCGAAGAGATCACCGTGGAGCAGGAAGTGGACATGGCGTGGGAAGCCCGTATTGAGATCCCTATTTGTGTTGATGAGAAGGGAAAATGGACAGGAGAAGACGAGGATTTTATGAAGCCTTTTTCACGGATAAGGGTGGAAATCAAAATCGGAAAAGCGCCTTTTGTACCCCTGATTGACGGACCGATCGTCAAATCTGACAGCCCGAAAAGTTCAGAGCCGGGACAAAGTGCTATCACCTTGATTGTCCAGGATGATAGCGTCTTTTTGAATCGGGAAGACAACGTCTCACGGTTTGAAGGTCGATTGGATCATGAAATCGCCAAGCAAATATTCGACGACTTCGAACAGATAGCCGCTACTGACATCGACGATACGTCCCCACCAGGCAGTGCTCCTCCACCAGTCATTCAGCGTGGCACATCGATGCAAATACTGAGGTCGTTGGCAAAACGTCAGGGAATGCATGCCTATGTTTTTCCAGGTGACCGTCCAGGGCAAAGTGTCGGCAACTTCAAGTTTTTTCCAAAACCATCAGACCTTCCGCAACAAACAGATGAGCTTCCTCCACTCATCTTACTGGGATCGGACCGAAATATTAAATCATTTAACGTCAAGAAAAATGCCCAGAAGCCTTCTGTTGTGAGGGCTTCCACCCTTCGCATCACAGACAAGGGGGTAGTTTCCAGCACGGCGAGCTTTCGGGATCGTGAACTGTTAGGACAGAAAGCTACATTAGAAGAAGGCGAAGAGCCAGCGGTTCAGATCCTTCCTCCCCGTCAGGGTGAGTCCGTAGATCTGGATCAAGCCGTATCAGCCAAGGTCGATGAATCGAGTTACGCCTTTGAGGCGACAGGAAGTGTTCTGGAGGGTTGTTACCTGGGTGTGCTACGACCCTATCGCCTCGTGACCGTCAAAGCGGGAGAGACTCCGTTAAGCGGAAATTATTTGATCACCAAGGTTACCCACGGTTTAACACGCTCGATTTATTCTCAGTCTTTTTCTTTGAAGACGGATGCTCAATCTAAGATTGAGCGTTCCAACGGCAGCTTGACGAATCTAGCGGGAGGTATATTCTGATGCCTGATTTGGAGATGGAGAAGTTAGTTGTCGAAGCGGCTGAATTCATGCATTCCCGTTATTTCGGCAAGTATCGAGGCCTTGTTCGAGATGTGGATGATCCAGAGAATCTGGGTCGCATTATCGCCCAGGTTCCCGAGGTCTATGGAGAAGAAGTAGACTCTCCCTGGGCACTGCCATCCATTCCCTACTCCGGGGACGGGGAGGGACAGTTCATGATCCCTCCTATCGGTGCCGGCGTGTGGATCGAGTTTGAGGCAGGGGACGTCTCTCGTCCTATTTGGAGTGGCTGTTGGTGGGGTGGAGGGGAGTTGCCCAAGGATAACAGCGGTACGGCGGCCACACCACCGCTCAAGATCATTCGCAGTGAGAAAGGGTTGATGGTCACGCTGGATGACGGCAGCCAAACGATCACGTTGAGTGACGAGAAGGGTAGCAATATGTTAACGATTAAAGTACAGCAGGGCCAGATCACGATCCAGGGTGCGGTCAAAGCTGTTGTCGAGGCGCCGCAAATCGAACTGGTGGAGAACGCCATGCACCCGGTGGTGTTCGGTGATAACCTTTTGCAATATTTAAACCTGCTCGTAAACTTGTTCAACAGCCATATTCATCCAGGTGAACTGGCTGCCGGGTTTATTCCTGTTACTCCAACAACACCGGTACCGCCTTTCCCACCGGCAACGCCGAGTTTGCTTTCGATGAAAGTCAAGTCTGGATAGGAGGAATCACATGGAAGAGTTGTATGGTGGATCGCTAAATGAGCCACAGGGTCAATTCGAGAATAGCATGGCTGGTGAGATTGAGAAAGCACTGAATGACCTGCGCGCCAAGGAGGGGATGGATCCAATTCCCCTGGGTAACCGGGATCGGCGAATGCTATTTATCGCCATTGCACGTGGAGTGATCAATCACCTCAAAAACAACGAGCAGGCATTCCAGATACATTTGGAAGACGGAACACACACTCATGATGGACACCCTACAATTGGTGTTAAACCGTGATGCTAGATTATACGGATTATCCATTTCACATCTCACCGTCGGACTAAGGTGTCTACACAATGATTGAGGATTGGCAATGACAGAGGATTATGGAAGACATTTATCCTTTCCATTCCGCATCGGGAAAGATGGACGAACTGTTCGGGTCTCCTCTGTGAAGGATCATGTCCGAGAGGAGCTGATCCAATTGATCCTGACCAATCTTGGCGAACGGGTTTTTCTGCCGGAATTCGGAGGCGGGGTCCGTCGTCTCGTCTTCGAGAATGCGGATCCAACGACCGAGGGAATGACAAAAGCCACGCTCACTCAGGCGATTTCACGCTGGTTGGGACACCGCATCACCATAGAGGATCTCACCGTGACTGTAGAAACCGAGACGATCGAAGTGGAGATCAAATACCGGATCGCAGGGACCGAGGATATCCGGGTCATGAGATTTCAACGGAGTGGTGGATAGGGATGGCCATTAAAAATCAAGAAGCTTTAAATGAGCGAGCGAATGATCTAGAAGCGCAAGGCCTCAATGGTTTCAACCTGGTTCTGGTAACCTTACATCCGGCTCCAAATCTCACCGAAGCGCACCTTGAGGTCCACTTCCACAACAATAATGAGGTTGCCAATATTCTGGCGGATCCTCAAGAGCCTAAATTGATCTTTCCCATTTCGGGAGGTCATCGAATTCCCGCCGGTCCAGGCGCTGACCAAGTCAAAGTCGTATCGATTTCGGGAGGCCCAGCTGATAACTCTCTAGTGCTGACTGTAGCACCGATTGGAGATTACTCCACTTATACGTTGAGTATTGATTTTCAAAACATCGATCCTATCTTCAGTGAAATGCAATTCAAATTCCGACCTGGATGCTTCAATATCGATTGCGCACCCGATTGGGAACCTGCCCCTGAACCGAAGGAAGACCCTGCGATCGATTACCTCGCCAAAGATTACGATTCATTCCGGCATACCATGATCGCAGCGATGATGGAACGGGTGCCGAACTGGGAGGCTATCAGCGAAGCTGATCTGGGCCTAATCCTGTCGGAACTCTTCAGTGCTGCCGCGGACGAGCTCAGTGACTACCAGGACAGGGTGATGAATGAGGCCTATCTCGGTACGTCACGCAAGCGAGTTTCACTGGCCCGGCATGCGCGATTGATGGATTACCACATCCACCAGGGCAATCAGGCAAGCACCTGGCTGGCCGTGGAATTGGCCGATGGTGAAGAATTCGATTTACCCAAAGGTTTTTTGGTTTGGGCAGGAAACGAAAATGATATCAACGACCCATCTTCCGTTCTCTTCATGACCCAGAAACAACAGCATATGCACCATTTGCTCAGCCAGATGAGACTGTATACGTGGAGTGATTCGCTCCCGGCTCTGGCAGCCGGAAGCACCAGTGCTGATCTGAAGCTCACCGTAGGTGGAGAAGCATCGGCAAATATAGTTCGAGATTTAATTCGTGATGGGAAGATTACGCATCTTTCGATTCAGGAGTGGTTCAATCCATCAACCGGCGAGGCGGCAGGCAGAGATCCTGCCAAAAGGCAGTTATTGAAACTGTTAGCTGGAAATGAGGGTGCTGAAACCATGCAAGACCCTCTGACTGGAGATTGGTTCGTGCGGGTCCGATGGGAGGAAAAGGACGAACTGAGAAGTGATTACTGTTTCACAGTAGACTGCCCCGATGGGAAGGTCGAAGATGTCTCCCTCTTTCACGGGAATCTGGTGGGGGTCTACCACGGTCGCCCTAAAACCGTTGTTTTCAAAGAGCCGGGAACGACCCTCACAGGTCCCGATGAATTTCATTATGAGAGAACCGAAAGGTGGGGCACAATCTGCGAGCTGCCTGAAGGACCGCTCGCTTATAAAAGCACATCTCCGGGAGGCGAAGTGCCACCGGAGTCAACGCTTGAAGTGACCGTCGAAACGCCTGGAGGCGGCAGCGATCAATGGAATGAAGTCATCAATCTGATTCACAGTGATGATAGCGATGATCACTTTGTTGTAGAAACCGACGAAGACGGACGAAGCCTGATTCGCTTTGGGAATGGCATCAACGAAAAGGAGTTCCCGGGCGAGGCTGAGGTTCACAGCTCTTACCAAATCGGTAGGGGCCTCGACGGTAACATCGGTGCAGATCAGCTGATTCATTTCGACAGAACAGCTTTTCCTGAAATAGAGGAGTGTTGGAATCCCTTCGATGTGACCAATGGCCGGTTTCCAGAACCCGTGGCCGAAATCATTCGCCGTGTTCCAGAAGCCTATCGCTTTCGACAACTCCGTGCTGTCACTCTTAAAGATTACGTCGATCGCACTGAAGAACTCGATGAGGTTTCGAGAGCTGCGGCCAGGTACGCCTGGACCGGGAGTTGGAGAACGGTTCAAATCGCCATCGACCCTGTTGGCACAACCGAACTGAAGGAAGAACTGCGGAAGGAAATCGCACGCCATCTGGATGCCGTCCGGCTCATCGGAGAAGATCTGGAGATCCGGCCGCCACGATTTGTTCCCTTAGAAATACACGTCTCACTCTGTATTCATCCTGATTACTGGCCGGAGGATATCAAATTCATTCTCGAG
Organism: Bipolaricaulia bacterium; assembly: GCA_046758705.1. Taxonomy (GTDB): domain Bacteria; phylum Bipolaricaulota; class Bipolaricaulia; order JBHIAT01; family JBHIAT01; genus JBHIAT01. The sequence continues at coordinate 22,815 of JBHIAT010000001.1, read as the reverse complement.
CAGGAGTTTTCAGACGGGTATACGCCGGATGGCAGAATGGTGTTTTTTCACCCCGACCAATGGACGTTTGGACAAGAGCTCAGGGCAAGTCAAATCATCGGACGAGTGCAGTTGGTCGAGGGCGTCGATCATGTGATTGCCGTGACCATGAAGCGTTGGAACGAAGTGACGCCAGGGACAGAGAACATTATCGAAGTACGCGTCAACGAAATCATCCAGGTCAAGAACGACCCGGATCACATGGAGAAAGGATTCATCTTTTTTGATGTGAGAGGAGGCCGTCAATGAGCCCGGATTGCCGCAATGATTGCGTTGAACCGCTTCTCTTTCCGAAAAGACCAAACAATCGACCGGGTCTGTCTCACATCGACTATCGCATCGGCACCTATTCCAATTTCCGAGAAGCGCTTCTACGGAGACTGAATCAAGATCCGGTTCTCGCAGGCTGGACACATCGGGAGGCAGACGATCCGGGTATTGCTTTGCTGGAAGGCGCGTCGATCCTGGGCGATATTCTGACTTTCTATCAGGAACTCTATGCCAATGAAGCTTATTTGAGAACGGCTCAATGGAGGGAAAGCATCGCCGACTTGGTCCGGCTCCTGGGCTATCGCCTCTCGCCGGGACTGGGCGGCCGAACCACCTTCGCCTTCGAGGTAAAGAACGACAAGCCAGTGATGATCCCGGCGGGATTTCCAATTAAAGCGCAGGTAGAAGGATTGGAACAGCCCGCTGATTTTGAGACAATTGCAGAGGTCACGGCCTATCCGGAACTGAGTCAGTTCAGCTTATATCGATCTTATTACATTCCAAATATCACGACCGGAACGAAATCCTTTTCAATCGATACCGCTGTACTCGAGGAAAAAAACATAGAGTTGAACAAAGGGGATCAGCTACTGTTGGTGATCGATCCCTCTGACCCTCTTACCAAATGGCAGATCGTCATCATTGAAGATATACAGGAACGTTTTGATAAAACCGAGATTTACATTGAAGGAAGTTGGCAAGAAGGGTTCGTAGGAAGCCAGATTCATGCCTATAAACTGGGAAGATCCTTCAGACATTTTGGCTACAACGGACCATCAGAGACCGTAAAAGTAGAGGGCACACAGGCTGTTACGGATCCAGTAGATTTTAGTCGCCAAGTGGGTTGGGTATCCGGTGCGCCGCTGATTGCCTATATTGTCGGATCCTACGTTCCGTTACCCCACTTCACATCAATGCCTCTCAATGCAGAAGTTGATGATATACCCGTGGGATCCACGATGTTAGTTGAATTGCAACTTAGCAGCTTTACCTCAGGTGGGGGGGCTGAGCATTTCTTCGAGAGAAGAATAGACCAGATTACAAAAGCATCCCTTATGTGGGGTGCCGTTTCAGGAGGGACCACCGTCATTGAACTCGATGCTACAGTCTCTTATGAAGATCTAATCTACACAGATATTCGAAGTGTGGAGTTTCTTGAAGTGATCGGGGAACGTTTCTCGTTGCAGGGTGCTTATCAAGAAGTGGCCTCCTCAGATCTGACCACCCTTTTCTATTTTGGAACCTCACCAGTGTACAAACAGCTTGACGGACGATCTCTGTTGTTCGTCAAAGAGGATGGAGCGCACGAAGCAATCGTCGCCAATATAGACGAATCAAGTGTCTCTTTCGATGACGATGATAGCGAGAAACTGTATCCCCTGTACCTGTCAGAGTTCTCTGAGGATTTTAGTATTGAAGACTTCCCGTTACTCGAAGATCCAGTCGTTACCGTTTACGGGAATCTTGTCGATGCAACTCAAGGCAAGACCGAGAAAGAAGCCGTGCTTGGCAATGGCGACAGTCGGCAGATGTTCCAGACTTTCAAACTCCCCAAGGCACCTTTAACGTATCACAATTCTGCTGGAGAGACTCCACCCGAAGTGCCCGAGTTGCAGATCTACGTGAATGATCGTCTATGGACCAGAGTCCCTTCCTTTTTCGACCGGGGACCCAAAGAGGAGATCTACATCGTTCGCGAAGATGCCAATGGTGAGAGCTGGGTGCAGTTCGGCGATGGGAAAACAGGAGCACGACTTCCCTCGGGCGTCAGGAATGTAGTTGCCAAATATCGAACTGGGACAGGAGCCTACGGTGCCCTGAAGGAAGGGACCACCGTGCAACCCGGAGACAAGCTGGACCGCCTCGATAAGATTCAACTGCCCGGTGTCGTTTCCGGGGGCTCAGAGCCCGAAAGCGGTGACAATGCCAGGGAGGCCGCTCCAGGAAAAATCCAAAGTCTTGACCGTCTTGTCAGCCTAAAGGATTTCGAAAGCGAAACCCTTGCCATATCAGGCGTTTCAAAAGTAACCGCAGCTTGGGAATTGGTCAATAATGTCCCGACCGTTGTCCTGACTGTCTTAATGGAAACAGGACGAGATCAAGAGTTCGAGGCAGTTCAAGAAATCCTAAACGGTTACAACAAGTGTCGTGGCCCGCAGCGGTTTCCCATCATCGTCCATCAAGGCAAGCTGCTATACGTCTACATCGATGCCGTCTTTGCTCTCGATCCAGCCTTTCGAGAAGAACGGGTGAAAAAAGCGATCAAAGAGACGTTGGGCGTTACCGGCGAGGAGGGCAACGCTATCGATGGTTCGGCAGGTTTGTTTGGGCTTCGTCAACGTCGGTTCGTACAAAACGAGTACGCCACAAAGATAGCAGGGATCATCCAAGATGTGGAAGGTGTGGTGTGGGCCAAGGTCACCGCGCTAGGTTCTCTCGGTGAAGCAGACGATCCCTCAGAGCTCAGTCTTCCTTCCGAACCTAAACCCTTAAACTCTGCCGTCTCCTGCGATAACGACCATGTCCTCAGTTTATACAAGGAACATCTTCAGCTAAAAGTCGCTACTGTGGAGTCCATGGAGGTATGTTGAGATGAGTGAACCGCGTGTCCCTCTTTATGATCGACTTCCTGAGATTTATAAAATTAGAGACGAGGAACAACAACCTCCCGGCCAGCTCAAGAGCTACCTTGCCTTAGTCGAAGAGGTCTTGGGCGCGATCCATGAAAATATCGAGTCTCTCTATCACGACCTGTTCATCGAAACCTGTGACGACTGGGTCATTCCCTACATCGGCGACCTGCTTGGCACAAGTCATCTGACCGGAGACCCTTGGACGCTGAGGGCCGATGTCGCCGATACAATAGCCCTTCGCCGGCGCAAAGGCACGTTGGGTGCCATAGAACTGCTGACGTACAACCTGACGCAGTGGGGTGTGCATTGCGTTGAGTTAAGAGAAAATCTGATTTGGAACCAACACCTCAATCATCAGCGACCCGATGAGGGAGGTCAGCCGCCTTATGCGCTTCCGTCCGTTACCCGATTTACACCGATCCGGGGTGGAACCGTCACGCTTCGCGACCCGGCAACGTTAACCCTACTCAGCACGCCGTTCGACCCCTTTGCCCATACCGCCGATCTGAAACCTCCGGCGTTTGGCAACATCCGGTACAACCTTCCAAACCTGGCCATCTTCCTCTGGCGTTTGAAAGCTTACCAGGTGGCCGTGTCAAAACCGATATCGAGAGGGGCACACCCCAGGGCTGCATCGATTGATCTATCAGAATTCCCAGATGCCGCAGCTTTCATCGCCCGCTTTGATGTCCATCCCATGGGCGAACCGGTCAGACTCTTCAACACGCACCGATTCGATCCCGATAGAGATCCTCCCGTCGTATCCCAAATAGATGAGACTCCTGGTCCGATCCACATCGCTCGTCTGAACGAAGATTCGCCTGCAGGCGACCCAACTCAATACGTTGCTGTCGAGACGTATGACCATAATGATCCCACCCTGGCATCGCTGGATATATCCGTTGTTGGACTTCAACTGCACCTGCCATCGGTACTTACGGGGGAAGGCTGGTCTATTCGGGGAGCGAATCTGTGTGCCTGGGAGACCGGTCTGCAGCCCCCCCTAAAAAACCGTGAAATCGCCATTGATCCCGTCATCGGCAGAATCGTTATCGGTGTTGACACTGAGGATGATGGAGATGCCTTAGTTGATCATCTGTTGCTTACGTATACCTACGGTGCAGGGGGACCCGTAGGTGCGCATCCGATATCGCACCCTTCCTCGCCGCAGGAGTGGAACGATGAGCCGGTCGTCGTCAAGGAAGTTAACTTTCACCAAAACCCTAATGGACTACGGGATGCACTCAATGATATTCAGGATTCACCTTCCCCAATCGTCATTGAAATCCATGACAGCATGGCGCACGAACTGGACCTTAGTGCCATCGGGGGAACGATCGATGAAGATGGCGGTCCCAATCTGCGATTAAACAGATCTCTCATTATCCGTGCTGCCGACAATCAGCGGCCGATCATCAAGCTGGCGCAACCGTTACGTTTCCGGCCAACCCATGTCAAAGGTGCGAACGATGAGGAACAAAGACAATTCGACGCAGTTATGTCGAATCTGACGGTCCGGCTTGAGGGGTTGTATCCCACCCGAGGCGATAGCTTTCCCACGGATGAACCTCTGATGGCGAGAGCGGCATTGCACAACCTTGAGATTTTCAACTGCACGCTCGATCCAGGAGGTTTCAGAAAGCTCGATGGCACGCATGCGCTAATCCATCCTTCGATGGGGCTTAAGGAACCCTATGGATTTGCAGATGCGAATGAGGAAGAAGCGTTCAACCAAACTCCTGAAATCATTCTGCAGCGCACGATTACCGGACCACTCTTTATCGATACTGGCTACCATCTCTTTCTCGCTGACTCGATTATAGATGCTGGAAAAGGCGTGAATGATGACCCAGCAACCGCATCATTTGCCATTTCAGGTGCTAGTGATGACTGGGGTCCACCAACACAAGTGAACGGCATCACGGTCTTTGGCCGCATGCGGGTGGAGAGCATCAATGGCAGAGGTGGAATATGGATTCACGCCCTGGAAGTGCTTCAGAACCAGAAGGGGTGTATCAAATTTAGCTATTTTTCCGGAAATGGAGACCGTCTGCCGCAGAACCACGGGTGTGTTAATGGAACGGAGGCCCAACTTCGGTTTGTCAGCGAGATCTTCGGCCAACCCGCTTACGGCCAGCTTGCCCACACCACCGATTTTCGCATTCGAGAGAGAGGGCCGAATGACGATGCGATGGGCGCCTTCGGTTTTCTGTTAGAAGCCCACAAGTGGCGTAACATTCAAATCCGCTACCGCGAATTTATGCCCGTAGGGGTGAGACCCCTGCTGATACCGGTAACTTAAGGAGGATAAGATGAAAGGCGATTTTTCCAAATGGAGTTTTGATCCTAAAAAGAACTTTAATGGTGTGTTGCACCAGCAGGGCAGGGTCTTGCTCGACAGCGACTGGAATGCCCGAACTAGAATAACCAACGATTGGCAGGATCAAGCGGGTCGAGACGCTATCGGTCCGGGAGTCGCAGCGGTCCCGGCCAGTGAGCCTGATAGTTTTAAAGTGCAAAGGGCTTTGCTTGATGCATCCAACGAGGTGGAACTCACGATCACACCGGGTAGGCTATGGGCCGATGGACTCTTGCTCTGTTTGCCGGGTGAAGCGCCTGATCCGACGGCGGATGTTCGCCGCATCGCCACCTACCTTCAACCGCCCATTCAGGATCCTCCCGCCGACCCGATAGGTCCCGATATTCGTGATGCAGTCATTCTTGAAATCTGGCGGGAAGCGATCAATGGCTTCCAAATGCCTGAAACGTTAATCGAGCCTGCGTTGGGTGGACCCGATACCACGGAGAGAGTCCACACGGCGATGGCCTTCCGATTGCTCAGATTGGAAGATGGAGATACCTGTGATAACATCGGGGATAAGCTGAAAGATGGCTTTTCACAAAAGGGGAAACTGACGGTTTCATTGCAGCCAACTACAGTCATCGATGGAGACTGTCCGGTGGTTGAGGGTGGCGGCTACACCGGATTTGAACATCACCTTTATCGCATAGAGATCGCTCAAGTCAACAGCGGTGCCGCCATGTTCAAGTGGTCTCAGTTCAATGGCGGTCTCGTCGGACGAGGGATCTTTCATGCTGATTCGAATAAGGTCGAGATCACGGCCAATCTGCAAGCGATCGTCACGTCTGGATTGAATGAGTTTTATCTTGAAGCCGTTGAGTCCGATCAGGACCTGGGCCATTGGAACGTCACCTATGGGGCAAAGGTCACGCTCAATAGCGGCAACGAACTCGATCTTCCCGCTGCGCCGATGTTCGGCTCCATTCCTGCTTCCGGCGAATCCGTATTTTTCCGTCTCTGGAACGACATAAGAGAAATCGGCGAATTTTCTATAGGACCTGATCCGACTGAATTGCGTGATGGGATTCGACTGGAATTCGCACTACCCATCGAGGCTCACTATATGCCTGGAGACTACTGGACTTTCCCGGTCCGGGCAGGTGAGATCGGCAATCCTGAGGTTTTGATAGACGAAGAACCGCCGGAGGGCATTCACTACCATCGTGTGCCACTGGCCATCCTGAACTGGGATAGTGATCAAGACATCAGCTTCGAGACGGAAGAGATCGAGGATTGTCGCGATATTTTTCGACCGCTCACCAATCAGACCGTTTGTTGTTCTTTCACAGTTGGGGATGGAGAATCAGGCCATGGAGATTTCGACTCGATAGAGGAAGCGGTGCGGCATCTTCCCAGTTCAGGCGGGGAAATATGCCTCTTGCCGGGATTGCATGAGGCCGATGTGTGCATCGAAGGGAAATACAACATCAAGATCAAAGGATGCGATAAAAAGACGAAAATCATCCCCAGGGAAGCCGATCGGGAGGCGTCCATTTTCCATGTGATCGACTCTCAATGTATAATCTTGGAAGATATGGATATGGTCACTTTGGGCGGAACGGCCATCGTTTTGGAAGGTACAGAATTGGGCGCATTGCAACAGGTTGAGATACGCAACAACCGGATGCTTGCTTACGCGAATGCAATCTCGGTGAAGCGAGGAGTCGGGATCCATATTCACCATAACAAAATCAGTATGTTAGACAAGGAGGGGGCCGACGTTGCCATCCATATCATGGCGGAAGATAGCGTGATCGAGCGCAACGACATTGGCGTAGTTCCCGCAGAAAGTATTCCTCCTGTTGACATCCCGGGAGACGAGACCCCTGATCCAATCGATCCCTGTGCAGATCCGGAGCGCGTATACATCAATATCCCCTTCTTTGTCGCATATGTAAATTGGATTTGGGGATTCACAATCACCTTGCCCCCCCCAGCTCCATTCAAAGCCCTGGGAGGGATTCAAATCGTCGGTGGTTCGGAAAGAATTAAAGTGCTGGAAAACGAGATCAACGGGGGCGCGGGAAACGGCATTACTTTGGGTGGGGCTCTGCTTCCCGGTCCATCTGATTCTGATGAAAGAGCTGAGGAGACCGAACATGTGATCGAGCATACAGGGGGATCACTCTGGGGTAGGGTCGTGTTCGAGGGAACGGGCCTTGGAGGTGTCGCACTGCTATTTGAGGAAAGTGATGGCGCTACATTAACGGCTACAACGGATAATACCGGTTTCTTTTTGATAGCCGCTGCCCCAGGTGACTATAATGTGTCGATCACAACCCCTGGCTACAAAATTGAAAGCATTACAACGGAAGGTAGTGGGGAATTTGTGCGCTTCCGAATCGACGTGGGTGAAGAAGAAATCGATTTAGGTGATCTGCTGGCTTTCATTTACGAGATCCAGATTGATCGAAATGAGATCTCAAATATGGGTCTATCTGGAATAGGAGTTCCTCATGTAACTCCTCCAGATCCGTCAGCTGTCCCAACGACTGCCTTAGCGATGACGCCTATTCTTGCGCTGCTTGGGAATCCGGTGATTAACCTCAACATCCATCGGAATCATATTTTCAATTGCCTACAGCACCCTTTTGATGAAGAGATGAGAACCAGAGTGAGGGAGACAGGTCTTGGCGGTATTTCCTTGGGCATGTGTGAGGATCTTTCCATCCGTGGAAATCGCATCGAGAATAACGGTGCAAACCATATCAATCCTGTCTGTGGTGTTTATCTCACCTATGGAGAACATGTGGATATTACCCTGAATCATATTGTCGATAACGGTCCGTTGGTGGAAAGCATCAATGCCGATTTGGAGTCAGGTATCAGAGGAGGTGTGGTTTTGAGGATCGTCTCCTCACTCTCGATCTTCGATCTGATCACGGGCGCGCGCGACACGGTTGCCAAAGGCAGACCGGCTGCTCGGGTTCATGATAACGTTGTAGATCAGCCTGCAGGTCAAGCTCTCAGCATCATATCATTGGGTCCCGTCTCCATCCTGAATAGCCAGTTCAACAGCGAGTTATCCGGGCCTGAAGCTTTGGAACGCCTCGCTGGAGCCGTGCTCATATTCAATCTTGGCGGCTTGGCCACTGCTGGGGTTGGTAGTGATGTCACGACAGGCACGACCGAAACGCATTTTGCTGCTGCACCGTCTGCTACTTTTTCCAGAAGGTCACGGATCACGCTGCGTCTGCCAAACGGTAACACCCTTTTCAACAGTAACCAGACACGTCTCGGTTTCGGTAGTAGCAGTATCGCTTCACAATTAATCGGGTCGATGGACGATGTGGGGTTCGACGGGAATCAATCGGATGCTCTCGGAGGGGGAATTGTGGATGTGGGAGGGTTCGTAATGAATACCCTGCTTAGTGGCGCTACATTGAGGGCCAGTGATAATCGGTTCAAAGAGGTGATTGATCCTGAAACGCCCTTAAAGATATCGCTATTTACCACCAGCAGTCTCATGAATAACACAACCAATAACCAGGGGAATCACTGCATCATCGCTGTCAATACCGATCCCGCAAGACCAGCGGTTGATCCAGGTAATCAAGTTTTGAATGAGGTGCCATGTGGTCAGTTATCTGAGAATCTTCTGAATCTATTGGGATAATCGCAAGAATCCTGGGAGGTGTGCTGAGATGAAGAGAGATATAGGACCGGAGCGCGCAGCCGAAGAGGTTAAAAAATTATTGGACGAGATCCAAGGCGAGCGTTTCAATGCCTTAAAGGAGACGAAGGACTTTCAAGTGTTCATGAGATCTCTGCTTCAGCATGAAGCGAGAAGGCTTGAGACAAAGCTGGAGAAAGACCATCCGCGCATCCGGCAGCTGAAAGCTCGACTTAAGCATAATCTAGATATCGTTAACGATCTCGAAGTTGAGCTGGAAATCGCTAATATCGAGCCTCCGGACGTTGGCGACGACGATTTACTCATTCATGGTCGTGTGATGGATGAGAATCATCGAGGAATCCGCGGCCTTGTCGTTTGTATGGCGGATGACGAAGGAAAGACTCTCGCTACCCTAGGGAGATTTGAGACGGATGATTCCGGCTACTATTCACTCGTTCTTGATCGCACCACAGTTGAAAAAATGCCAAAGGCAAAGGAAGAGGGGGTCTTCCTTACGGTTTGTACCAAGAGAGATGAGCTCATTTATCGCAAACCTGAACCCCTAAAGCTCACTGCGGGCGATCGGGCATTAGAGGAGGTGGTTTTAAATAGGGAAGATCTAAGCACACCAAGGAGGGCGGAGAAGGCACCTACAAAGAAGAGAGGTCGAGAGAAGCGGGTCGATGTCAAAGCCAAAGAAACTGAGGTTGTCAAACTCACAGACATTTCGGAGATCGGACGGGCAAGGGTAAGGAAGCTAAGGGAGGCGGGGATCGAAGACGTCAAAGCTTTTACAGAGGCGGATGAAGCAGAACTAAAGGAAATCCTGGGGGATGTGAATGTTCGTCAGATGAAAGCAGAAGCTGCTTCTTTGCTTAAAAAGATAAGAGAAGCCTCACGCGAAAGCGAAGAAGCGTGATTGCAATATCATGCCTTTAACAGTTGCCAAAAAGCCGTCACCGACTCATGCACACAAACCAAAGCGTGATAGGATACATAGTGCTTTGAACAGCTCTCACACCATTTCCCATACTTTTCCGGTTTCGGTCATTCAACGCAAGCCCAATTGCCCCTGTGGCGGTCGTTGCCCACGTTGCAAGAGCGAGCTCGCCATCCAGACCAAACTGAGGATAGGCGAACCGGGGGATCAATACGAGCAGGAAGCCGACCGCATAGCCGATCAGGTCATGCGCATGCCGGAGCCACAAGTGCAGCGGCAACCGGAGGAGGAAGAGGAAGAAGAGGAACTTCTTCAAACCAAACCCTTGGCTTGTCAAATTACGCCTTTGGTGCAAAGGCAGGTCGAGCCAGAAGAGGAAGAAGAGGAGGAACAGGAAGAAGCGTTCCTCCAGACGAAATCGCTAGCCAGATCGGCAATACCCACTCCTTTAAATAACCGGAGCCAAGTTTTAAAAGGCGCTGGGCAACCCCTGCCGAAATCGGTTCGTACTCGCTTTGAATCCCGCTTCGGACATGACTTTAGCCGTGTACGGGTGCATACGGACGCTGCATCCGGCGAGGTGGCGCAGACCTTGAATGCCCGAGCCTTCACGCTGGGTAACCATATTGTTTTTGGAAGGGGCGAGTATGCACCCTCCAGGCTGGACGGCCAGCGACTGATTGTCCATGAGTTGACCCATGTCGTGCAACAATCGGCGGGCTCAGAGTCCAGAATGATTCGACGACAAAGGAGGTCTGCCAGATCCAAAAAATTCTATCAGCATGTGCTAGATAAAGTAGCGGAGCTTAAAAAAGAAATTCGTTCCGGAAAATATATCATGCAGCCTCACGGGTTTGAGGTATGGACAAAACTCTTAGCCCTGAGCAAGGCGGTTGAGCAACAGCAGAAGGAGAAGATCCCGAAACTCCTGAACGAGTTTATCCAGCTCGATCCCGACCCCGCCACGCGAGTCTTGGCACTGCCTCGCGATTTTCTCAACGAGCTTGCGACGCGTTTATTTTTTATGGGTTTGGAGGCGGAGTCGAAAAAAATCCGGGAATACTACTACAAGAAAGAAAAGGGGACCTTTGTCCGGCGCAATGTCTATTTTGAGAAGAATATTTTCTGGGAGCAACTGACAAAGGATACGCTTGGGAAAATCAAGCTATCCAAGGTCGATCATGCGAAAAGATCCCTGGATCTACTATTGCGGGTCTTTGGAGCCATCCAGCAAGAGAAAAAACAGCTTACACCGGCAGCGCTCAAAAAGGGTAATACTTCAACGTATTATCACAAGCTTTCAGGACACTTGCGCGAACTGACAGGTGGTATCCAACAGGGGTTACAGGTACTCATCGACCGGGCGGTGATAGATCTGGGAAAGGGAAAGGGGTTAAAATCGCTGAAGCCGTTCGAAGACTATTTATCAAGCTTTGACAAGCAGCTTAAAATCGACGAGCGCACCTTATCTCTCACCCTGGAGGTCACTCGCACCGATTTCGCAAAACGCAGACATATGGACATCTTCCTGAAAGGACGCGCGGCAAAGAGACGCAGTATTGCTTTCAAGTTTTATGATGTGACCCAGAAGGAGGGAGAAGAGAAACAACTTCTCATCGGTACCATTCGGCGGATTCGTTACCGGCAATTGAAGGTGCTCCATGAACTTTACGGTCCGACAAATCGTGCCGCGATACCGCAGCTTCCGGGCGGGAGGCTGCGACTGAACAATATCGATGACTGGCGGCAATTTGTCCTGATCAAATACAGAGAACTCAAAACCAAATCCAATGAAGCCAAAGCCTTAGAGCAGGTTATTAGGTTGCTAGAGCGATACCTAAAAGCCTTTACCATTAGTACTCCCTACGATATTTTAGACATCGGCGGTGCATCGGCTAGTTATCTTACCAGAAAGTTCCCCCGAGCACTAACCGGCCAGGTTATCCATGATTGTGGGGTATATGCCCTTCGCATCGCCTATATTCTTTCCCAGGTGCGTAAGGAGCTGGGGCTGAAGTTCCGTTTTGTCCTGATGCCCAATCATGTGAGCTTGGTCATCTCAGGTGATAAGCTTCCTCTGATTGTGGCGCATAACAATACCTTCCATATTATGGCGCCTGATAAACTGGCCGAGGTGAGAAAGGACTGGGAAAAGGCCAAGGGACCCAAAGGTGAGGCGCAGTTTATCGGTGAGATTGCTGGCGGTTACTTCTATGGGAGGCACCTTGATTTTCCTTTCCGAGTCCTCGAGGTCCCGGCACAGAAACGTTCTCCCAAACGATATAAAAACCGGTTGTGGGCCTTTTATAAAAAGATGGCCCGAAAATCCTTGTTCGCCAAGGTTAGCGCGACGAGTGAGATGTATCAGTTTCATCTGCAATATTTGGCGACCATAGGAGCCTTTAAACTTTTCCACAACAATGTGTTGTGGCGGTTTTGGCATGTTGAGGCCCATCAGGCCTGGGAAGAATTTCAAAAAAGGGTCAGCACAGCTAAGACGAGCAAGGAAAAAGATGCAGCACGGAAAAAATATCTCGAAACGCTTAAAGCAGGTTATACCAAAGTGAGTCGAGAATTCGGAAAACTTGAAAAAGAGCATAAGAAACTTACAGAACTTTACAAAAAACATCCAGAATTGAAGGTAAAAGGTATCCGCATCGCCAAAGGAGAGCGTATCGCGACGATCTTATTTTATTTCTGGCAGAGGGAGTTAGAAAAGTATCTCAAAGATGCTGAAAAGTACAGTGTTCAAGACATGATCTCCTCGACTAAAAAACCGCCCTTTGAAAAGGAAAAAAATAAATTTGAGCTTATCGAGTGAAAAGAAGAAGCGAAATGGTTGCAAACGGTAAGGAGGGCAATCATGCCTGTCACAGTTGAACAATCTGCTCCCACAGAACTTGCGTTCGTAGACTTGAAACCGCGCGGGAACGTTCATCCCAGTCCTGACGACTGGCGAGATCAGGTCTTATACTTTCTCCTGCCTGATCGATTCAGTGATGGCCATGAGGATCAACGTTCACGTTTTGACCGCGCAAACCCAGAGCAGTTCAAGGCCTCAGACAAACGCGCGTGGATGGAAGCCGGCAAGACGTTTCAAGGCGGGACACTCAAAGGGATTGAGAGCAAGTTGGACTACTTGCGGGAACTCGGGGTTACCACTCTGTGGATTGGTCCAATTTGGCGCCAGCGACCGGACTTGGAAACGTACCATGGTTATGGCATTCAAAATTTCCTTGAGGTTGATCCCCGCTTCGGTACCCGTCAGGATTTGCGAGATCTGGTCGATGCCGCCCACGAGCGGGATCTATACGTCTTATTAGACGTTATTTATAACCACACGGGCAACAACTGGTTCTATAAGGTGAATGAGGTCCCAGAAGAAACGGTTCCCTATCGTTTTCAGCTACCCTATCCCTTTCATGGTTGGCGTTCTGGCACGGGACGTAGCACAATCAACGTCACCACGCTCGAGGATGGCGTTTGGCCCAAGGAATTTCAGAACATCGACTGGTACACCCGCGCCGGTCAGATCGGGAAATGGGATCCGGAACCCTGGGAGGATCCACTTCACCCGGATAATGAATTTCGGCGCGGGGACTTCTATGAACTCAAAGATCTTAATCTCAATAAAGGTGAAGTGCTTTCAGCCGTCATTCGTGTCTATCAGTATTGGATCGCCCTAAGTGATTGTGATGGTTTTCGTATCGATACCGTCAAGCATGTTTCCTGGGAAGCGTCTCGAAACTTCTGTGGTGCGATCCGTGAGTATGCGGAATCGATCGGAAAGGAAAACTTTTTGCTGCTTGGGGAGGTAACGGGGGGTGCTGAAATGGCCCGAAATTATCTCGAAATTTTTGGCCGCAATATTGATACGGTTCTGGATATCGGAACGCCGGCCACACGATTGGCAGGCATGGTTAAGGGGTTGACAGACTCAAGCGCCTTTTTCGACCAGTTTCGCGGGCATGACTTTTTAGGCAGCCACCGTGAGACAGGGCGCTACCATATCTCGATTGTGGATGATCATGACATGGTGGGGCACGAGAAGCATCGGTTTGCGGCGCACAATAACAACCCGAGCCGCTATCAGCAGGTCACCCATGTTGTAGGTGTCCAATTAACCACGCTGGGAATTCCGTGCATCTACTATGGGACGGAGCAGGCTTTTGATGGGACGGAAGTTCGTCATGACCCGACTATCGATAGTGGTTTTGAAGATCGATACATTCGGGAATCAATGTTTGGCGGCACGTTTGGTGCGTTTGAAACAGCCGACTGTCATTTCTTTGATCCACAGCACCCGACGTATCTTCGCATTGCGGCTATTGCGCGGATTCGCAATCAAGAGAGTCAGATTGGACTGGCGTTGCGCCGCGGGCGTCAGTATCTTCGGGAAACCTCGTTTCTGGATCGACCGTTTTCCGTTCCGGGACGTGGAGAGTTGATGGCGTGGTCACGCATGCTACATCATCAAGAAGTGGTCGTGGTTCTCAACACCCATGGAACAGAACACCGGGGTGCAGACGTTACGGTGGATGCATCACTGCATCCTGCAGACTCAACGATGACCTTTCTGTACAAGAGTGACTGGAGCGACGCTGAATTGCGCAACCCACCGCAGAATCAAACCACGTCTGTTAAATATAGGAACGGTCGGGCGATCATTCGGGTCGATTTGCCCCCTGCCGGGATGGCGATTCTAGCATAGAGTAGGGGCAGGTACTTGTTTGGCGTTTCCAGATCGGCTATCATAGTCCTTGTCTTGACATGCGCACTGTAGACCTGATCCAAAAGAAACGAGATGGTGGAGAGCTTGCCAAACAGGAGATCGACTTTCTGATCCAGGGATATACCTGCGGAGAGATCCCGGACTATCAGATGGCCGCCTTCTGTATGGCTGTCTACTTCAACGGGATGAGCGATCGAGAGATCTCCGACCTCACGGCCAGCATGGTCGACTCCGGGGATCGGTTGATCTTTCCTACAATTGAGAAATTCATCGCCGACAAGCACAGCACCGGCGGAGTGGGAGATAAGACGTCGCTGGTGTTGGCTCCGCTGGTCGCCTCAGCCGGGCTGGTCATGGCCAAGCTCTCGGGGCGTGGCCTGGGCCACACCGGCGGGACGGTCGACAAGCTCGAAGCGATTCCTGGGTTTCGCACCGACCTCACTCCCGACGAGTTCATCAACTGCTTGAAGCGCTCGGGACTCGCGATCGTTGACAAGCTCGGCAATCTCGCTCCGGCTGACAAGAAGCTCTATGCGCTCCGCGACGTGACCGCCACCGTCGATTCGATCCCGCTCATTGCTGCCAGTGTCATGAGGAAGAAGTTATCGGTCGATTCGGACGCGATCGTGCTCGACGTCAAGGTCGGGAGCGGCGCGTTCATGCGCACCCTGGAGTCAGCCCGCTTGCTCGCCGAGAAGATGGTCGCGATCGGACGCCGGCTCGACCGCAAGATCTCGGTGCTGATCACCGACATGTCTCAGCCGTTGGGGTACATGGTGGGGAACGCTCTGGAGGTGGCCGAGGCGATCGCAACGCTCAACGGAGAGGGTCCCGATGATCTGAGAGAACTCTGCTTGAACCTGGGCGCCGAGTTGTTGGTCTCTGCAGGTCAAGCCGAAAACATCGCCGAGGCGATTGAACAGCTCGAAGTACGGTTGCAGGAGGGAGCGGCTCTTAGAAAATTCGTCGAGATGGTCGAGAATCAAAGTGGCGATGTCTCGGTCGTCAATGATCCTGGAAAATTTCTCAAGGCGAGGAAAACGATCGCGATCGAATCGCCGCAGAGCGGCTACGTAACCCAAATCGACGCGTTGGCGATCGGCGAGGCAGCCAACCTGCTGGGGGCGGGACGGACCGTCAAGGAAGATACGATCGATCCCGCCGTCGGCGTCCAGCTGCATGCCAAGGTGGGTGACCAGGTGGCACAAGGGGAGTCGCTCGCCACCCTCCATATGAACGATGAGACAGATCGAAGCGCGGCGGAGGCCCGGGTAAACAACGCGTTTCAACTTGACGATGAATGCCCCCCCAAGCGCCGGTTGATCATCGACCGGATCCGCTGAGATTCGACCTATTTCCATTCTTCCAATTTTACATCCTATTTCAGTTCGATCGTCTAAAATCAAGTGGTTGGTCTTGACAAACTCTCAACCTCGTGTTATACTTTTTTTGTAACTTCTACAAGGGAGGTCTTCAAAATGATCAACAAGATCCATCCAGATCAGGCTCTGTCGGTGCGGTCAGTTCAGCGAGTGTCCCCGATATGGGGAGCCCACCCGAGGCGAGGAACCTCCCTGTATTTCACGTACCCTTCGTATCAGCCGTGGTGCATGATTACGCCCCGGTAACGGGGCATCGATCACGCATCACGAAGCTGACTCCATCCAGACTTTCACAACGGGTTTTGTTTCAAAACGGGAAATTCATGATTTGAAAGGAGTGGAGATGTCTCAGCCCAGATGTCCGCACTGTCACCTGGAGCTTCATACAAACGGTCTGTGGTACTTCGGACTCCCGGCGTTTCGTCGGTGGTACTGTCCGGCGTGTAATTACAGCGAGGCGGAATATACATTGCAGAGTTACAAAGGGATCCCGGTGAACGAGTATGTCGGCTGGAAGGGGCCGGATCCGTTCGCCATCGAGGAGGTATACGAGAACCCCAGACATCCGTTGACCAGTTGGTGAGGGAGGAAACAGAGGGATCTAAGATCGCTTCCGGTTGCGCCACGCGGCGATGATCTCCCGGTTAACGGGTGCATGCTCTAGAAAGCAATGCCGCAACCCATCGGCTTCGATCCGATTGGCCTGCTTCATGATCGCCTCGTAGGCCTGTTTCAGGTAGCGTTCGGCTTCCCACTCCCTGCCGGTGGCGAGCAGCACCTTGAAATGGATGAGGTAGACTTCGGGCGCAGCCTCGTTGTCAGATCCCTTCTCCAGCAGTGCGACCGCTCGCCGCGAAGCGTGCAGCGCTATGGCCTTCTCGTCAAGCTCGATATGGACGAGACTGCGGGCGATCAATGCCTGGATCTCTAGCGACCTCAAACCAAGTTCCCGAGACAAGGTCAGTGAGCGTTCCAGATGGGTTGCGGCTTGCTTAAACTCCCTCAGATCCCGATAGACCTCCCCCAACAGGATCAGGCACTTGGCCTCCCCTCTGTGGTCGTCGATCTCCACCTTGATCCGCCGGGCGCGCTGCAGATACTCGAGGGATTTCTGATACCTCTTCAAGTTGTGATAGGCCTCTCCGATGTTGATCAGAATGGCTCCCTCACCTTGGCGATCGCCGATCTCTTCCATGATTCGCTGGGCCCTGTGGTAATACCCTAGTGCTTCCCGAAACGCGCCCAGATGATCCATATGGACGACGCCGATGTTGTTGAGGATCGTTCCCTCCCCCCGACGGTCGCCGATCCGTTCGAACAGCTCAGCGGCCTGCTCCCAGACCCGCAACGCTTTCCCGTAGTGACCGAGGTGGACGTAGGCGACACCGATGCCATTGAGGCTGTTCCCTTGTCCTGGAAGATCCTGAATCCACTTGCGGATGCGATATGCCTGTCGATGGTGATCTAACCCCTCCTGGTACTCTCCCAGGTTCACCTGGGCGACGCCGAGATGGCTGAGGCTCTCTGCTTCTCCCCGGAGGTCGTTCAGGTCGCGCTTCATCTCAAATCCCCTAAGGGCTGCCTTCTTCGCCTCGGAATACCGACCTATGTGCCGGTAGAGGAGAGCTCGCTTGTTGTAGATGTCGGAGAGATATCGCCGGTCTCCGAGTGTCTCAGCCAACCCGAGCAACGCGTCCAGATCGCGTGCCTGTGCTGCTCGCCTGCCTAGTGTGTCATAGATCTCGACCCGGTTCGTCAGCAGGTTGAACCGGTTTTTCAGGATCTCATCGGCTGTGAACACCTCGGTGGTCCGGTCGAGTAGCTCAAGTCCCCGCTTCGCCAGCCGGAGCCCCCGTTCATGTTGGTACTCCTTCACCGACTCCTTCAATGCCAGGGTCGTATAGCGTAACGCCTGCCTCGGTTTGTCGGCCTGCAGGTAGTGATGGGCAAGTGTGGCGTAGAACCCTGGCGGACGATCTTGGAACACCGCTTCGATCGCCTCGGCGACCTGCCGATGGAGTAGACGGCGCTGAGATGGTGGCAGGCCTCGATAGGCGGCCTCCTGGATCAGGACGTGGTTGAAACGATGCTCGGGTGGATCGGAGTCCGTCTTGGAATCGATCTTGACCAGGAGTCTCCGTTTCTCCAATCGGTCGATCTGCTCCGTCAACGCCTCCGGGTCATCACCCAGGGCACGGGTCACGTGATCGAGCAGCAGGTAAGAAAATGTCCGACCGATCACGGACGCCCGCCGCAGTAGTGTCTTCAGCGGGACCGGCAGCCGGTCTATCCGAGCAGCGAGCACCTCCTCGACCGTTCCGGGCAGCTCGATCTTCTCTACCTTCTCGGTCGATCTCAATCTTCCCCTGTTCCGTTCTAGCACGCCATCCTCCAGCAGGGAGTTAACCATCTCCTCGATGAAGAACGGATTGCCCTCCGCTCTGTCCCGAATGAGCCTCAGGAGGGCGGGATCAGATCCCTTCCCCAGGAGCCTTTCCA
This sequence comes from Bipolaricaulia bacterium, assembly GCA_046758705.1. Taxonomy (GTDB): domain Bacteria; phylum Bipolaricaulota; class Bipolaricaulia; order JBHIAT01; family JBHIAT01; genus JBHIAT01. The sequence continues at coordinate 4,342 of JBHIAT010000001.1, read as the reverse complement.
ATAACTCGTCGGCTTCCTCTCTCCTCAAAGGTCTGAGCGTGATCTCGGTGAACTGTGTTCCTGTAATGGACGGGGGATGACCGTCGATCCGGTAGAACATCAGGATCAACAGGGGGAGTTCCGTAATAAACCGCCTCAGATACGCCACGAACTCCTGACTGAGTGAGTCTGCCCAATGAAGGTCCTCCAGTGCGACGATCAACGGTCCCCGTTCCGCTTCACGAGCAAGGATCCGCCGAGTCACGATGAACAGATTATCCCGAAACGCTTCCGGATCCAGCTTCTCCGCCTGTTTGGGAACTCGAACGTCGAACAGGCGGAGGAGATAGGGCAGACTTTCCGGTTCCTCCTCCGTCAACCGATCCAATTGTGCTGAGATCCAGGAATCGTCTTCGTGTTGATCAATTCTGGCTAGTGTCCTCAACATCTCCTTAGGCAACCAACCTGACGGAGTCATCTCGTAAGGCAGCGCCTCGGCGGTGAGCCATCGGACCGGGATCCTCTGACTCGCCTCCAGATGCTGTACATATCGATGAAGTTCCCGCCTCAGACGTGTCTTCCCCACGCCGGGATCGCCGGTGATTCCGATCATCTTCCCGGACCGGATCGGCCTCTTGTGGCTGCGGTGATGAACGACCAACCGATCGATCTCCTGTTGAATGCGGGCAAGTGCCGACTTCCGTCCTACCATCGGAGTTTCGATCCCGTGGATGCCCCGTCGCCTCCCGACCCTCCGTTTGACACCCCGGACCCGGTACGGGGTGATCGCGTTTCGCTTCCCTCTGAGACGGATCGGGGGAAGCGGGCGATAGTCGAAGATGGCGCGGGTGTGAGCATAAACCGTGCTGCTCACGTAGATCTCTCCGGCGGGTGCCGTCTCCTCCAATCTCTTGGCGACGTTGACCGTGTCCCCGATTGCGGTATACTGAAGTTTCAGGTCGGAGCCGACCGGTCCGGTCTGGACCGGGCCATAGTGGATGCCGACCGACAGGGTTGGGCGGCTCAGCTCTCGTGGCGTTCTAGGAAGGGATGCCATCTGATCGCGGGCCTCCAAGGCCGAGCGCACCGCGCGCTCACAGCTGTTCTCTCGGGCAATTGGCGCGCCGAAGATCGCCATCACTTCGTCTCCAATGAACTTATCGATGTAGCCCTCGTGTTGGTAGATGATCCGGCTAATCATCTTGAAGTAGCGGTTGATGAATTCGGTGACCTCCTCGGGATCGAGCGTTTCTGACATAGCGGTGAACCCGGAGAGATCGGCGAACAGGATCGCCACCCGGCGTCGTTCGAACGGATCGAGCTGTCGATCATGACCGACCAGTGGAATCCCGCATCGTCCGCAGAAGCGGTTGGACCGTGGGTTTTTCGTTCCACACCCGACGCACCTTATCGCTTCCGATCCCATTGTGTCTCCTCCTCAAGATGCGATTGGGGTGTAGGGTTGAGGCGATACAGAACAAAGCCCGTTCATATGATATCACTTCTGAGGGATTTTTCCACCCCGTCGTTCATCTGATTTGCTGAAACGCCCTACCGGTCGAATCGTTTTGATCCTGGCGGGTGATCCTGGGCCAGAATGCAACGACCTGGCTAGGGGGGACTTGACAACATTGTCTGAGTAGATATATCGTTCAGCAGTGATTCAGGCCCTGAAGGGATGAATGATAAACAGATGAAACGCTACCGCTTTTACATTGATGAATCTGGTGATCATACCTTCAAAGAACTTACATATCCAGCCAAGCGCTATCTGGGATTGATCGGGTGCTTCGTGGAGGCTGAAGTCTACCGCACGCAGTTTCACCCAGCGTTCGAAGATCTGAAGCAAGCCCATTTCCCACACAATCCGGACGAGCCGGTTATCCTGCACCGCACAGCCTTGATTAATAAGCGAGGGCCCTTTCGGCGCTTGCATAATCCGGAGGCCGAACGCCGATTCAACGAGGCCTTTCTGCAATTCTTATTTGATCAGGAGTACAGGCTCATCGCCGTTGTGATTGACAAAAAGACCCATGTCGAACGCTATGGCGATGCTGCAGATCACCCCTATCACTATTGCTTGACGGTCTTGCTGGAACGCTATTGTGGTTTTCTGAACCACTTTAATGCTGAGGGAGATGTCATGGCCGAAAGCCGAGGAGGCAGGGAGGATAGACAACTTAAAGCTATCTATCGACAGGTGTACGAAAGTGGAACCTATTTCCACAATGCGGAGTTCTTTCAACGGGTGCTGACCAGCAAGGAAATCAAGCTAAAGCCGAAGTCAGCTAATATTGCTGGGTTACAGGTGGGAGACTTGCTAGCCCACCCCTGTAAGCAGGAGATTCTAATAACAGAGAGGAGAACTGAGGATCCCAGCGATACTTTCGGCAGGAAGATTTGCCGCTGTGTTGAACCCAAGTACAACCGCCGCTATTCTGACGACCGCGTCAAAGGCTATGGTCAAGTATTTCTGGGATAAAAAATGAAAAAGCCAGGCATAGCCTGACTTTCCCACGCTGGCCCTTCGCGGGCCATCCACCTCCAGGTTACCTGGATTATCTATAATATAGTAAAATATAGCATATATGTCAAGTGAGAGCAGGCCTATCCAGTAGAAGCTCGACCCGCTCCTCGACGAGCTGATCGATGTCAACGAGCCTGATCGACTGCTAACCTCCGAAATCCGTATAGGGACCGTGCTCAATTGGATCGAGGTGACAAGGCGTTCATTATAGCCGTTTACCTTGCCGTTGACGACTCTCTGAAGGAATTGAAGACGCAATTGGGTCTGGGGCGAAACGGTCGGGTGCCGTGGCTAGCGTCGCGGTCCCCAACCGACGCTTTCTGACAGTGAAGTCCTCACCATGGAGCTGGTCGGTGAGTTCAAAAAGATCGACACCGACAAAGGGATCTTGGGCACGGGATTTGGACCATTTGCTGAATCGGGTGTGGCGTAAGATTCTCAGTCATACGGTCTGCATGTGGCTCAACGTGCAACGGGGTCATGACCCGTTCCTCCAATTTGAGTCGTTAGTGACAGGTTAAAACCCGCACACCGGGTTAGCAGTGAACCCGGAGAGGTCGGCGAACAGGATCGCCACCCGGTGCCGTTCGAACGGATCGAGCTGTCGGCCATGACCGACCAGTGGAGTCCCACACCGACCACAGAAGCGGTTGGACCGAGGGTTTTTCGTTCCACACCCGACGCACCTTATCGCTTCCGATCCCATCGTGTCTCCTCCTCAAGATGCGATTGGGGATTGGGGTGTGAGGTTGAAGTTAGGGTGATATAGAACAAAGCCCGTTTATATGATATCACGCCTGGGAGATTTTTCCACCCTTCGAACCGGTTTTGATCCTGGAAGCAGTCCTAATGGCGACGGTTGTTCGGGTGAGGTGAGCGGGAATTGTGGTGCCAGGGCCGAGGGGTTTATTATGATGGCAAAGGCATAGCCTTGAAAGAAGGACTCCGATGAACAGAACGGGGCTTTCTTGGGTGCTGGTGGCGTTAATTGCTTTAACAGGTGTAGTTGCTGCACACGCAGCCCAAGATATCGATGAACTTATCAAAGCACTAAGGGATAAGGACTGGCAGGTCCGCGCTGATGCCGCCAGGGCTCTTGGGGAAATGGGCGGTGCGGCTGCAAAGGCGGTCCCCGCCCTAGCCAAAGCGTTGCAGGATAAGGAATGGGAGGTCCGCGCTAACGCTGCCGGGGCGCTGGGAAGGATCGGTTCCACAGCGGTTCCTGCCCTGACTGAAGTGTTGCGGGATGAGAACAGCAGCATGCGCAAGGAAGCCGCCATTGCACTAGGAGAGATCGGTCTGGACGCTCGTGATGCGGTCCCCGCTTTGATCAAAGCGCTACAGGATGGGAATGAGGATGTACGCCAAGCTGCTGCTAGAGCGCTTGAAAAGATCAGCCCTGATGCAGTCCCCGTGGAAGAACCTAGCTCCAAATCTAGTGGTGCCAGAGATGAAGAATTTACAAAGAGAAAAAAGACATCAGATGAAGATGAGAAGGTCAGCTCTGATACAGTCCCCTTAAAGGAACCTAGCGTTGCGGAAAAGCCTGGCTTCCCAGAGGTTGTCCCAACACACGCAGCCCAAGATATCGATGAACTTATCAAAGCACTAAGGGATAAGGACTGGCAGGTCCGCGCTGATGCCGCCAGGGCTCTTGGGGAAATGGGCGGTGCGGCTGCAAAGGCGGTTCCTGCCCTGATCGAAGCGCTGCAGGATGTGGACGTGCATGTGCGCAAGGAAGCCGTCTTGGCGCTGGAGAGGATCGGACCTGATGCAGTTCCAGAATCTCAGTACATCACAATCACCCCCTTAGTCAGTTCGGTTGGACCGGAATCG